>JAUVEQ010000288.1 GCA_030594725.1 Methanobacteriota archaeon | reverse complement strand
CCGCTCCATCTCACCGAACCGGAGACCGCCCTGACGGGCACGGCCCTCGGTGGGCTGGCGGGTCAGGATCTGGACGGGGCCGCGGGACCGGACGTGCATCTTGCCCGACACCATGTGGTGCAGCTTCTGGTAGTAGATGACACCCACGAAGATCTCGGTCTGGATCATGCGGCCGGTGCGACCGTCGTACATGACCTCCTTGCCATTGTGCTTGAAACCGTTGGCGATGAGGCCGCGACGGAGCTCGACCTCGGGCTCTCCCGAGAACACGGTGCCGCTCACGATCCGGCCCTCCATGGAGCCGACCTTGCCACCCAGCATCTCCAGCACGTGGGCAACGGTCATCCGGGACGGGATGGCGTGGGGGTTGATGAGGATGTCAGGGGTCACGCCGTCTGCGGTGAAGGGCATCATCTCGCCGGGCACCAACAGGCCCATGACGCCCTTCTGCCCGTGCCGGGAGGCGAACTTGTCGCCGATCTCGGGTATGCGCAGGTCGCGGACGTGGACCTTCACCATCCGGGAACCGTTCTCGGACTCGGTGATCATCACGTTGTCGACCCAGCCCTTCTCGCCGGGCCGGACGATGACGGAGGTCTCACGACGCTTCTGTGGCGTCAGGAAGTCCGTCTGTTCCTCCAGGAAACGCGGGGGCGAGGTCTTGCCCACCAGCACGTCCCCGCCGGCGACGTAGACCTCCGGGGAGATCAGTCCGTCCTCGGAAAGGTTGTTGTACGTGGTATCGACCCTGGCGCCCCGTATGTCGGGGGAGGGGATCTCGAAGTGGTCCTCCTGGCCGCCGGGGTATCTCCGCTCCTCGGCCCGGTAGGTACGCATGAACGACGACCGGCCCAGGCCCCTCTCCACCGCAGCGGAGTTGAAGATGAGGGCGTCCTCCATGTTGTACCCGTGGTAGGACATGACGGCCACCACGAAGTTCTGGCCCGCCGGCCTCCTGTTGAACTGTAGCAGGGAGGTGGGCTTGGTCTGGACGATGGGCACCTCGGGATAGTGCAACAGGTGCGACCGGGTGTCCGGTCGGATGCGGTGGTTGGAGAACGAGAGGCCCAGGGACTGCTTGGCCATACCCGAGCCCATGGTGTTCCTGGGGGAGGCGTTGTGCTCGGAGTAGGGCACCAGGGAGGCGCAGACGCCCAGGATGACCATGGGGTCCACCTCCATATGGGTGTGATCGTCGGTGATGTCCGGCGGGAACATGGCGATGAGGGCGTTCTCCTCCTCCTCCGCGTCGAGGTACTCGATGACACCCTCGCGGACCAGGTCCCGGAAGCCGACACGACCCTCGCGCAGGTCCTCCAGGTGCTGCTCGGATATGAGCAGGTTGCCGTTCTCGACGACCAGGAGCGGCCTTCGCAGGCGGCCCTCGTCACAGTTGATTATGATCTCGTTCATGCCCTCGTCGAGGGAGATGTTGACCTCGTACGACAGCAGGCCCTGGCGGCGGCGCTGGCGCACCTCCTCCAGCAGCTGACGGGGGTGGCCGTGCAGGCCCACCAGGTCCCCGTTGAGGTATATCCTGGTCTCCCGCTCCTGCTGACCGGTGACCTCCTTGACGCCCAGGTTGCTGAGCATCCATCGGACCTCGGTCTCGTCGTAGCCCTCGCTGACATCGACGATGAGGGCGCAGTTCTTCACCAGACCGCAGTTCTGACCCTCGGGTGTCTCGTTGGGACACAGACGGCCCCACTGGGTGGTGTGCAGGTCACGGGCCTCGAAGTGGGGCTGTGACCGGGTGAGGGGCGAGGTCACGCGGCGCAGATGGGACAGGGTCGACATGTACGAGGTCCGGTCCAGCAGCTGGCTGACGCCGACGCGGCCGCCGACCCAGTTGCCCGTCGCCAGGGCGTGGAACAGCCTCTGGGACAGGATGTCCGGCCGGATGGCCGAGCTGATCTTGATCTCCTTCTTGCGGGAGAAGCTCCTCTCCAGCTGGTACTTGAGGTCCTTGCACAGGTTGGTGAATGCCACCCGGAACAGGTCCTCCATGAGGTCCCCGGCCAGCTTGAGGCGCTTGTTGGCGTAGTGGTCCTTGTCGTCGGGCTCCCGCTTGCCCAGCGAGAGCTCCAGGACGGTGCGCGCGATGCGCCCCAGGAAGATGGCCTTCTTGTACCGGGCCTCGGGGGTGTCGCCCAGGTGGGGAAGCAGGGACCGGTCGAGGATGCTCTCGACCTTCTTCGTCCTGTACTCCTTGGCCTGGCCGGTGGCGAACTTCTTCTCCAGGTAGTTGATGGCGTCCTCGGTGGTCTGGATGCCGTCGGGCGGGAAGGTCTTGGGGTTCAGGGCCTCCTCGATGTTGGCGTAGAGGATGTTGGCCATCTCGTTCTCGGAGACGATGGACCGGTAGATGTCCGAGTCGTCCTCCATTCCCAGGGCCTTCATGAGCACGATCAGCGGTATCTGGCCCGCGGCGGCGGGCACGGAGACGACAAGGACGCCGTCCTTCTTCTTCTCCACCAGGGTCAGGGCGCGGTACCCCTCCCGCTGGGAGAACACCTTTGCGACCTCCACGGCCTTGCCGTAGCGCTCCTGCCTCTCGACCATGACCCGGTTGGGGGCAAGGTCCTCGAGGGAGATGAGCACCCGCTCGGTGCCGTTGATGATGAAGTACCCACCGGGGTCCAGGGGGTCCTCCTGCATCTCCACCAGGCGCCACTCGTACTCCTCCTGGTCCAGCTCCATCTCGGTGCGTATGTTGGTCTGGTGGAGGGTGCAGCGCTTGGACTTGGTCATGATGGGCAGCTCGCCAATCATCACCCGCTCGGGTTCCCGGTCGATGCCGTTCTCCACCACGGTGAACTCCAGGTAGATGGGCGCCTTGTAGGAGAGGGAACGCAGGCGCGCCTCCATCGGGGTGATCTCGTGGGTGGAGCCATTGGCCTCCCTGATGATCGGAAGCTCGATGTGTATGGTGGGGCGGGCGTTGGGGTCGATGTCGAGGGTCACGGGGTCCCTGCGGCGGCCCACGTGGATCTCGACCTGATGCTCGCCGGTCTTGTCCAGGTCCAGCTTTATGACGCCCAGCAGGCTCGCGTCGTCGTCGATGCGCAGGTTGTCGACGATGCGCTGCATGCGGCTGTCGGGATTGTCGTGGGTGGGCAGGAAGTCATTGAAGGAGGCGATGTGGTGGTTGACTATCGACCGCTCCTTCAGGAATGCTTCAACGAGTTCTTCCATACTTGGCCACCCCCTAGTCGATGACGAGCCGGTACGCGTAAGAGATACCGGCGGTCTCGCTCCTCCTTATTATCTTCACGATGCTCCCCCTGGAGATCTCGCCCACACGCAGCTCGAGACTACGGATGCAGGTGTCAGACCTCTTTATCTTCGGGAGCTCTTCTATGCTGATGGAGTACTTCCCAAGCACCTCATCGGCCTCTTCCTTGCTGAGCAACCTGTGCTCAGGGACATGGATGTGATTCATCACCTCGAACCTAGACATGACAATCCTCTCCTCGACGCACTATTTGGGTCCCCGGACTTCGATCGGTTGGGCTGCCAGGTCGTGGTCTCAAAAAGCCGTTCTCAACTCGAGACTCCACCCGGCGGGCTTCTCCTCTCATCCTCGTTCCTCGCGCTTGCCTTGGGCCGATGGGCCTGTGGGGATTCGAACCCCAGACCGTCTGGTATCTTCGGCATAGGATGCCTTAAAAGCCAGACGCTCTTTCTAGGGGACGTCGCCCTCACCGAACGAGCCGTCCCTACCTAGCTGAGCTACAGGCCCCTACGACCTAAGACCGCGCGCGGGCTACATACAGCAATCCATATTTAAGGATTGCGCTCCCTGGCCCGAATCCCGGGCGTCATTCTCAGGATTCGGGAGGAATCCGGCCGGATAGGGCCCTCCGCGCCGGGGATTTTATGTATGATGATGCAATGTAGGCCGCACGTGAACGGCGAGTTCTACGTGGCGGGGCATGTGCTATCGGAGGGGCGGTTCCTCGATGGTCACGTGTTGGTCGATGGCGGCAGCGTGGTCGCTGTCGGAGAAGGCCCACCACCCGTGGCACCAGAGGCCACCGGCCTCGTCATCCCGGGCCTCATCAACGCCCACACCCACGTGGGCGACGCGGCCGTGCCCCCGCCACCGACGGACATGGGTCCGGCCGGGATCTTCCCGCCACCGGACGGATACAAGCACAGGATGCTCGCCCATCTTCCCGAGGAGGAGC
>JAUVEQ010000387.1 GCA_030594725.1 Methanobacteriota archaeon | reverse complement strand
ATGAACACGATGAAGTAGCCGATGCCCAGCTCGAGCAGGTAGCGTCCCACATTCGCGGTGAAGGCAACGAAGAGGGCGATGGTGAGGGAACCCGCGACCACGGCGGTGATGACGGTGTCGGCCCGAAGGCCTATCAGCTTGCCGACGACGGACATGTTCATGCCGCCCGAGCCCTGGAAGGGGACCAGCAGGACGGTGAAGATGACCCACCAGGTGCCCCTCTTCCACTTCGGGTTGGCCTCGATCTTCTCTCCGGCCTTCTTCTCCGTCCAGCTGAAGATCTTCCCCACGTAGGGGATCTTCTTGAGGGCGACGAACCACCATACTATCCACATCGCGATCACGAAGTCCACCATGGCCACGGTGAATGCCATGGTGAGACCGGAGAAGCCATCGCTCATTCCCCAGGGAACTATCGTGGCGGTGCCGAAGGGAGGCACGATGAAGAGGGTCGTCAGCTCGATCCACCTGGAGGCCATGTCGCTACCGTAGATCAGTATGATGAGCATGTAGGAGAAGAGGTAGACGCCCAGTGGGAACAAAGCCTTGAAGAGGAGGTGATACCAGCGGTCCCCCTCCAGCTGGCCAGCGCCGAGGGAATCCGCCCAGGACTTGTCCTCTCGGACCTCCTCCTCCGCCAAGTCCTAATGCCTCCGGAGGGTCAAGCCTTTGCGAGGGATTTAATGGTTTGCAGGCCGCTGCCGGGTCCCTCCGGTCCTACCGACTGTCGCCAAAGTGTACCAGAATTGGTATATATGCACCCCCGCATAGAATAGTGCGAGAGACCACTGGATGAACGACCATGGGAATCCGCCACCTCTTACCGGCCCCGGGCGCGATGGCCATCCTCCTCATCGCCGTCACCCTCATCCTCCTCCCCACTGCCAGTGCCGGGGCATCGGCCATCGTGGGGACCGTCCTGGACAAGTCCACGGGGGACCCCATCGAGGGCGCCAACGTAACAGTCTCCTTCTCGGGGAACGGCACCGTGGTGGCGGAGCTGCGCACCGACGGTGAGGGCAGGTTCCGCGTGGACGGTCTCTCGAACGATGTCTACACGGTCCATATCGAGGCCGGAGGCTACATCGACAGCACGGGGGAGGTCATCGTGGATTCTGGCACGTTCGGGGGTGACGAGTTCACCTTTACCGGAAGCCTCTCGCCGGTGACGGAGCCGGGCACCCCCGCGCCATCTTCCGGCATCACGCTGCCCCAGTTCCTCATCATGGGCATACTGGTTGCGGCCACATCCCTTGTCCTCTACTCCAAGATCAAGCGGGAGAACCTGCTCCGCAACGCCATCCGAAGGCGGATCTTCGAGCACGTGGAGGCCAACCCCGGTGCCCATTACCGTGGCATCCTCAATGAGCTGGACCTCCCCATGGGAGTGCTGTCGTACCACCTCAACGTCCTGGAGAAGGGGGAGTACCTCAAGTCCCGCCAGGACGGCATGTACCGGCGGTTCTTCCTCGTGGGCAGGAGGACCGAGGTCAGGTTCTTCCTCTCGGATGTCCAGGAGTCCATCATGACGGTCATCCGGGACGACCAGGGCATCTCCCAGAGCAGTATCGCCGACCGCATCAACGTCTCCCGCAAGGTGGTCAACTACCACGCGAGGATCCTGGACCAGGCAGGGCTCATATACATGGAGAGCCAGGGCAGGGAGATGGCCTGCTACACCTCCGAGCGCCCCGTGTCGAGCATTCCATAAGTGTTTAATAATCGTCGTGAAAGCGTTCCAGTCTTCGTTAATATAGGGGCGCCCATGGAATGCCACCAAGCATAGGAGCGTCGTGGTAATGAACGCCAACATCCGAAATGTAACGAATAGATCTATGAACGCCATGATCGCGGTCCCCATTATCGCGATGTTGCTGCTGTCCCTCGGTCCCGTGACGGGCCTCCCGGAAGACAATTGGGCAACCGTGAAGGGAACGGTCACCGACATCAACGACGGCGAGCCCATCGTGGGTGCAGAGGTAACGATCTCCTACCATGGCATCGTCAGGACCGACATCACCGACACGTCGGGGGCCTACGAGTTCACGAACGTCCCCATGTGCTTCTGCATGAAGACCATCGACGTCTCCAAGGACGGGTACCGTCCCGAGTCCAAGGACGTCGGGGTCCAGGTCGTCACCGTCGTGGACTTCGAGCTGATGCACGAGGAGATGGAGCCTACCGAGGGGTCCGTGAGCGGCATCGTCACCAACGCCGACAACGACCTGCCCATCGAGGGCGCAACGATGACCCTGGAGTACCACGGTAACACCCTGACATCGGTCACCGATGCCGATGGGGCCTACATGTTCACGAACGTCCCCATGTGCTTCTGCATGAAGGACCTCTCCGTCAAGGCCGACGGGTACGAGGATCAGGCAAGGCAGGTGGCCGTGGCCGAGGGCACCATCGAGGACTTCGCCCTCGAACCAGAGGACGGTGGGTCCAACGGGCTCTACGGGATCGTCACTGGCATCGTGACCGATGCAAGTACCAACGGGCCCATCGCCGGTGCCCTGGTCACCCTTGAGTACCACGACATCGTCCGAACGACCGTCACCGATGCCGATGGCCATTACGCCTTCCAGGACGTCCCTATCTGCTTCTGCATGAAGGACCTCTCCGTCGAGGCCGACGGGTACGAGGACGCCCACGAGCAGGTGGCCGTGGGCGAGGAGACCACCCAGGACTTCGCGCTGGAGCCGGTCCCCGACGGCGGGAACACCATCATCCCCTCCGTTCCCGATGGCTCCCCAAAGGAGACCACTGGTCTGACCGGGTCCCTGCTGTCCAAGAGCGGGTTGGTCACCATGTCGCTAGTGGTTGGCATCTCAGCCATCCTGGTCCTGGTCAGCTTCCTTGCAGCCTCGATGCTGGGGCGGAAGGACAGGGCCTGAGACGCCCCTCCCGTCCATCCATCTGGAGGGCTTGTCGCAGGACGGGCCCTCCCTGCTTCTTTTTTTCCCTCGATGGCTCGTTCCCTTGTTCCGTCCGTTCG
>JAUVEQ010000107.1 GCA_030594725.1 Methanobacteriota archaeon | reverse complement strand
AGAACGTGGGAACTGGTGGCGCCAACGATGTCTCCGTGGAGTTCTACGCCGACGGCAAGTTCATCGCCGAGGACTCGATCAGCTACATCACCACGGGGCTGTCCGGCAACGCCACCGCGGTGTTCACCTGGCTGCCGAAGGCGGGCAAGCACAACCTGAAGTTCGTGGTCGACCCCGTCACTCCCAGCCGGCCCAACGGGAGGGTGCTGGAGAGCGCGGAGGACAACAACATCCACATGGAGACCAAGCAGGTGCTGGGCGATGAGGGCATTCCTGGCCCAACCGTCGCGATGGCGATGCTGGCCCTCCTGGGTGCCGTCTTCGTGGCGGCCATGAGCAGACGTAGGCGATGAGGGCCACCGAGTCCTCACCGGACATCCCACCCGGGATTCTCCCAAGGGATACCGTTAGGAGAAACCATATTAAAAACGAATGGTGTACGTTGCACCGCAATGTTCATCTCAATCGTCGTTACCGTCCGGAACGAGGAGAAGCGGATCGAAAACCTGCTGGACAGCCTAATGGTCCAGGAAGGACCCTTCGAAGTGGTCATCGTAGATGCCTACTCCGACGACGAGACCTGCGCGATAGTCAAGGAGTACACGGAACGTCACGACAACATCTCCCTCCATATGAAGGGTGGGACCCGAGGTGTGGGCAGGAACTACGGGGTCAAGAAGGCCAAGGGCGAGGTCGTGGCCTTCGTGGACGGTGACTGCATAGCCAATCCACATTGGCTCAGGGAATTACGGACGTCCTTCAAAGAGGACGAGGCCGACGTGGTGGCGGGCAAGACCATCATGTTGGGCTATGCCCCATTCGCAGAACTGGATCGGGTCGAGCTCACCAAATCCGGCTCCGACGTTACGTTCCCCAGCTGCAACTTGGCCTATCGGCGGGAATTGTTCCAGTCCATCTGGGGGTTCGACCCCCAGTTCATGACCGCTGAGGACATCGACCTCAACTTCAGGGCGGTCTCCACGGGCGGTATCATCACATACCGGGAGGGTGCCATCATCTACGCCATGGCCCGGGACACCTTCGCGGGCTTCTTCAAGCAGGCATTCTGGAACGGGTTCGGGCGAAAGCAGCTGACCCTGAAGCATGGCCGGTTATGGGCCAGGTACAGCTTCCGGGAGATGATCGCAGGCAAGATCAACACCTGGGCCATGATAAGGCTGTTCTTCGGCATGCTCGGTTACATGGTGTGCAAGGTCCATGACAAGCGGGAGATGTTCCGTCTCTCGGACCTTGAACTGGTCGAGCAACTGGCAAGGGAACGTGCGGGTCCCGATGACGGGGATGAGTCTGGACCTCAAACGTCCTGACCGGGCTCAAGGTCGCAGCACCCGCAAGCGTGGCACATCGTATCCATCGAGCCCGCGGCAAGGCCGTGGCGGTCCAGCGACTCGTGCAACATCCCTGCCAGGCGTAGATGCCGCTCGGGGTCGACCTTCTCCACAGGATGGCCCAATGCCCGCTGAAGGCCGGGGGTGTTGAGGTCGTTCAAACGCACCGCCCTCACAGATGGCACGACCCCCATGGCGGTCAATCGCTCCAGACAGAGGGCCACGTCCTCATCCGACTCTCCAAGACCGACGATGATGTTGGTGGTCACCCTGCCCTCTCCGAACACGGCCACGGCCTCCTCCAGCGATCCATACTGGCCCTCCAATGACCATCCGGGACAGATGCGATCCAGGATCTCGGGGACCGGGCTCTGGATGTTTATCTTGATCTCGCATGCCCCCGCATCCTTGAGCCTCTGGATGTCCTCGACCCCTTCCACGTAGGGTTCCACGCCGACCTTGATGTCGGGGATGTGCCGGAGCACGCCTTGGATTATCTCCTCGTAGTCTCTCATCATGGCCTCATGGTCCGGGGCGGCAACGCTGGTGATGGATAGGGCATCGAAGGGTCGTCGGCCGTGGGACTCGACGATAAGCTCGATCCACCGCTGGGGATCGCGGAGGTTCTTCCTCTTCGGGTCCATGAGATGGGTGGTGCAGAAGGCGCACGCGTGAACGCATTCCCCATCCAGGTTGATGAACGCCTGGCCCGGGGCGTGCATGACGATGGGCAGCAACCGTACATCGGCCACCAGCAGCGTCCCGTCGGCTCTCCTCAGCTCAAGGCCACCATCGTCGGTCCGGACCATTACGATCGGCGCATCGGCCTCGCTCTCGGCAGCAACGGCAAGCTTGATGTTGTGCACCCGTCCGTCGGCTCCGTCCCAGGCGAGGGCGAGGGAAGTGGACCCCGCGCCGGGGCCAGCCGTGCTACGTGACAGCCGGTATCCGGACAGCACCTCCCGTGGTACCCGGACCCGGCCCATTGAGATCATCTCGGCCTTGAGCCTGCCATCCTCGGAAGGGGCCTTCACGGCGGCATCGATTCACAAGCGAGTATAAGGATTTGCCCCCAGGCGGCATTCCGGGTGACATCCCTGGCGGACCCTTCGAGGACGAAACGAAAAAATAGAAATGGGCGCATCGCATGCTGGGTGCCATGGGTCGTCTGCACAGGATAATGGTTGGGCCTAAGGTCAAGAGGTTGATCACCAAGGGCTCCAACCTCTACAATGAGGGTGACAGCGGGGGGGCCGAGGAATCCTTCGCCGCCGCTGTGGAGCTGGATGACGAGTCCGAGGAGGCCCATTACTACCTGGCCCTTGCCCTGGCGGACCTCAAGAGACCGCAGGAGGCTGAGGTCCACTTCCGACGATCCCTGGACCTCAAGGAGAACGAACCCAAGACCCATGCGGACCTGGCCGAGCTCCTCCATCACGAGGGACGCAAGGAAGAGGCCGAGCAGGAGTACCGGCGAGCCCTGGAGCTGGACCCCGCCAACGGGATCGCCATCATCAACCTGGGGACCTTGCTCAGGGATTCTGGACGGTTCTCCGAGGCCACGGACCTCTACCGGCAGGCGAACGACCTGCCCGATCTGGACGAGGAGAGTCGTAAGCAGCTCGAGGAGATGCTCCTCTGAGGTGTAGGCCTTGACACAGGGTCCAGTCACCCTGGTCTCGCGGACGCTGGATGGGACCACCATCGAGGCCGTCCAGGGGGATATCACAACCCTTCGAGTGGATGCCATCACCAATGCAGCGAACGACCATCTCTGGATGGGTGCCGGGGTGGCTGGTGCAATCAAGGGCCGGGGTGGCAATGCCATCGAGCACGAGGCGGTGGCCAAGGGCCCCATCCCCTTGGGGTCGGCAGTGGAGACGGGCGCGGGCGAGCTGCCGGCCTACTATGTCATCCACGGAGCCGTGATGGGCCAGGACCTTAGGACCGACCTTCCCACCGTCGCGAGGACCACCAGGTCAGTGCTGGAACTGGCCGAGGTGCTCAGGGTATCGAGCATCGCACTGCCCCTCCTGGGAACGGGGGTGGGTGGATTGGGCCTCGACGAGGTGGCCAGGACCATGGCTGGCGAGATCCTCCGCCTTTCCCGAGAGGGAAGGTGCCAGGCCATGAGAGTGCTCCTGGTGGGGTACGACGATGCCGCAGCTGCGGCGATCGCTTCCGCCGTGGAGGGTCTTCGAGAGTGGTAAGGTACCATGACTGGCCAGCTGCATGCTCAGAGAACGATAACCTAACCTTTTTATCATCCCAGCGGTATGGGCCGGGTGAGTGTGGAACATGCCGCGCCCTACAATAATCTCCATCGTGCTGGCCCTGCTGGTCCTCTCGGCGACCTTTGCAGGCGTACCCGCCCTCGCATTCGCAGGAACGGGGAACGCCGACCCACTTGACCTCTCCTGGCCAGGCCCCACCGCAGGCCGTGGATCGGACTCGGGGGCTCCCCTCCTTTGGATGAGAGCGGGTATATTCGACCCCCTTACGGACCCGATCCCCTCAGCCCTGGGGCTGAAGGGGGCCTCCTCCCGGGGTATCTACATGGTCCAGTTCTCCGGTGCCCTCGGCCCGGAGGTCGGCGACCGCCTGGATTCCGTCGGTGCGACGGTGCTGGGCTACGTGCCCGAGGACGGCCTGGTGGTCTCCTTCCCCCGACCCTCCGTTGTCATCTCGGTCGCCCTCTGGGACGATGTCAGGTGGCTGGCTCCCTGGCAGGACGGCTGGAAGGTCCAGCCCTACCTGGACCAGCTGGAGGGCAGGATACTTCTCAATCTGCTCACGTGGAGCTATTCCATCGACATTTCGCCAGACCTTGCCAGGTCCGGAGCAAGGGTGATGTCCCATCTCCTGGATGAGTACGTCGTGGAGGTCGATGTCAGGACCATCCCGGCACTCGCACGGATGGGGACCATCAGTTGGATAGAGCCATGGTCTCCACCCATCTTCATGATGGACAGCGCCGCCCGCTCGGTGGGGGCGCGCCAGAATGCCGACGGGAACCTGGACCCGGATGGGACCGATGCCTGGGCGTTCAACATGTCCCGGGACAGTTTCCAGGGAATAACCGGCCAGGGGGTCACCGTGGATGTGACCGACACGGGAATGGACGGCACACACCAGGCATTCTCGGGCAGGGCCAAGGCCTACTCCGCCATAGAACCCGGACGCATACCGTGGACCGACCCCCACGGCCACGGGACCCACGTGGCCGGCATCGTCTTGGGGGATGGCACCTACAGGCAGGAGGAGGACCAGTACTATCACGACAACTTTGACGGGAAGTACGCGGGCATAGCGCCGGGGGCGGACCTGGTGGCCCAGAGCCTCTACGGTCCCGGCATCAACTTCACCTACAGGAACATCACCATGTGGTCGGTCCAGCAGGGGGCCGACATATCACAGAACAGCTGGGGTAACTTCTTCACCGGCTCGCTGGGGAACTACACGATCATCTCCCGTGACTACGATAACACCACCAGGGATGCAGATTGGACCACCCCTGGCAACCAGTCCCTCCTGGTCATCTTCGCGGCGGGGAACGAGGGGATCACGGGGAACTACACGCTCAGCCCCACCGCGGTGGCCAAGAACGTCATCTCCGTGGGAGCCACCGGCAACGGCAAGAACGTGACGGGGCAGGACGAGGTCTGGCTCCGCTCGAGCAAGGGCTGGACCGATGACGAGCGCATCAAGCCCGACCTGGTGGCGCCAGGGGACGAGGTGGTTTCCACCTGGGCCGTTGAGGACAACGGGGCAAGCGGTGATCTCCCCGCTGACTCGGGTGCGCATAGCTACATCGCCTTCGGTGGAACCTCCATGTCCGCCCCCATCGTCTCGGGCAGCGCCGCGCTGGTCTACGACCACCTGAGGAACGACGAGAACCACGCGGACCCATCACCGGCCGTGGTGAAGAGCATCCTGCTGGCCTCGGCCGACCACTTGCCGGGATACGATTGGCCCAGCCGTGAACAGGGATGGGGCCTGGTGAACGTGAGCCGGGCCGTCGTGGAGACCCGGAACTGGAACACGGAGTACGTGGACCAGACCACCAAGTTCTACAATATCGGCGAGACGATGAGCTACAGATACGAGGTGCAGGCCGGCACCCCGCTGAGAATCTCGCTGGTATGGACCGACCTTCCCTCCCAGACCTACACCGGCAAGATGCTGGTCAACGACCTGGACCTGGAGGTCCGTAGCCCCTCCGGTAAGGTGTACAAGGGGAACTGGTTCCAGAGCGGGCTGAGCGTGATCGGGGGCACGGCGGACCGTAGCAACAACGTCGAGATGGTGTACCTGGACGCCCCGGAGTCGGGAGAGTGGCTGGTGACCGTCAGCTGCGCCGAGCTCCCTCCCGTCTACAACGGCGGGAACCAGGACTTCGCCATCGCGGTCATCGGGAACGTGAACAAGAAGTTCGTGGACCTGGCCGCCGAGAACCTCTCCGTCCGGGCGCAGGACGCGGCCGAGGGGGAGATCATACCCATCGCCTTCGACATCGTGAACCTGGGGAACCTGCCCGCCCTGTCGGTGCGATGGGAGTGCAGGATCCTTGACGAGGAAGGCAAGCTGTACGAAAGACTGGACTCGGGCATCATAGACCTGGCCCCCCTCACTGGCAACCGGTTCAACCTGAACTGGACCGCGGCCAGAGGCACCTTCACCATCAAGGTGACACCGAACCCATCCTTTTCCATACCGGAGGAGACATACCAGAACAACAACGTCTCCAAGCAGATATTCATCAAGGGTTTCGGGGTGTCCGGATTCGTGGCCTTCGCCTACAAGGAAGGTCTACCCGGTAGGGATGTCACATTCGCGATCGAGGTCACGAACGAGGGGAACGTGGACGATCTCTTCCTGCTGTCACGGTCGGAACCACCGATCGGGTGGAACGCCAGGCTGGACCAGTCCTTCCTCGACATCGAACCGGGGAGGACCAAGACCGCGAACCTGATGGTCACATTGCCGACTGGCACCATGGCGGGCGAGTTGGCGAATGTCACGGTCACCGTGATATCACAGGGCAACGAGACCAATCAGGTCGAACTGGATACCCAGACAGAGGTGGCAGGAGTGCTTGCTCTGACCGTCGTCCTTGACATGGTCAGTCAGGACGCCCGGCCCGGCGACACAGTGACGTTCCAGTTCCAGATCACCAATGTCGGTAACACGCTGGACACCTACAGGGCCTCCTACCGGCAGACGGCGGGACCCACTTCGGGTGTGAGCTTCGAACTGCCCCGGGCCACCTTCACCGCCCAGGTCGGCGAGACCGTCACGGGTGAGTTGATAGTGATATTGGATGCCGACGCGGTCGGGGACCTGGCGGTGAACGACCAGATCGCCTTCGACCTGTCCGTTGTATCGGTCCTCAACATCACCGTAGGCCAGAAGGCCCCTGGCTCCGTGATAGTCAAACAACTTCATTCGGTGTCCATCACCCCTCCCGCCCAGGAGACGTTCAACGTTCTGCCAGGGGACAAGCTTGACATGATAGTCGAGTACGTGAACGAGGGCAACGGACCCGACACCATCACCCCCGCGATGATGGTCCCCGAGGGCTGGGAATGGAGCCCGGCCGAACCTTCCATCTACCTGCAGCCAGGAGAGGCCAAGACCATCCAGATCTGGGTGACGGTGGCGGCGACCGCCCAGGCGGGCACGCACCTCGTTGTCTCCCAGGCCATGGTCGGGGAGGATGTCCTTTCCAGGATCGACATCAACTTCGTTGTCGATTGGACTCCGAGCATCTCCGTCCGGTTGGAGGGACCTCACGATACGAACCTCACCCAGGGCGAGGAACTCACGATGGAGTTCCGTGTCACCAACACGGGCAATGACGAGGACACCGTCACCGTGGAGTTTGCCGGCCTCACCCGGGGATTGACCGCCGAGGCCAGACCCCCCAGCGTGCCGTTGGACGTTGCGGGGATCGCCACCGTGATCGTGGTGTTCAACGCCACCGACGACGCAGAGCTGCTCCGTGGGACCTACAGGATCACCTTCAAGCACGCCGACGAGGTGGAGCAGACACTGATCCTGGTCAACATCACGATCCAGAAGAAGGCGGGAACGATCGAACCCGACGACCCGACGGACGACGATGACGAGGCAGGCATCTCTATGATGGTCATAGGGATCATCGTGCTCGTCTTGATCGTCATCCTGGTTGCCGTGTTCTTCATGCGCTCCGGGACCTCGCGCCGGTCCGACTCCAAGATGGAGGAGGAGTTCTTCAAGGCGAGGGACGACAAGGCCACCTCGGCCGTGCTCCAGGAAGAGATGGCCACACGCCATGCACCGACCCCCCCACCAGCCACTATCGTACCTCCGGAGACCGTCCAGGCCTCGGACTGGGAGGAGTCTCCCACGGAGCCCGTCGCCGCCACCGTCGCCGAGCCCGCCGTGGCAGCGCCCCCGGGGGGAGGAGCATGCCCGGATTGTGGCAACGCCATGGAATCCCTGGGCCCCGGCAGCGTTGGCATGTACTGTCCCATGTGCGGCCACAAGGAGGAGGGTGGATGATCATGATACCGAAGCTCACTAACGGATCCCAAAGGAGGACGGATTAAGATGTTCAAGAAGACACTGACCCTGGCGATCATCATCGCCATGGCGCTTCCCGGCATGATGGCCATCATGCCATCCACCCAAGGCCTACCCTCGCTGCCCGATACGGGACGGAACCTGTTGGCCGAGGAGGAGGGTGCGGGCGCTGCCTTCTCGAGCCCGACCAAGCTCCATCTGGTCGTTGCGGACTTCGACCCCCTGGTCGAGACGGTGACGCTGACCACCGCCCTTAGAACGACCACGTGGGACGGCCTGTTCCTCATCCAGTTCATCGGGCCCACCATGCCCCACTGGGTCGATCGGGTGGAGGCGCTGGGCTGCGACCTGGTGTCCTACGTTCCCGACTACGGCTACATCGCCGTCATGAGCAAGAACGCGCGACGGTCCGTCGTGGACCTGCCCTACGTCCGATGGGTGGGGCCATACCACACGGGTTACCGGGTCTCACCGGACCTTTGGTTGGACTCACAGCCCGTCCTGGGCCTTGCTGTGGTCGCCGTGAGCGACCCCGCGGGTCTGGCTCAAGCCTTCGTCGACCGTGGAGGGGCCGTGGACTCGGTGGGTACCAAGGTGGTCCAGGGCCT
>JAUVEQ010000259.1 GCA_030594725.1 Methanobacteriota archaeon | reverse complement strand
ACTCCGTCACCTGCCCATCCTCGACGAGCCTTCTGAGCACATCCTCGGCAGCGTGACGCTCCCATCCCGCTCCCTCGAGGACATCGTAGAGGTCGGAGGAACTGAACGAGCCCTCCTCGCGGGCGCACAACAGTCTTACGGCCTCCTCGACCTGCCGCTGCCGGCCCCGGACCCTGGTGACCCTTCCCGAGATGCCGGAGAGGACCTCCACCACCTCGGCCCTCCTGGGTTCGGCGGCCCGCTCGTCCGCCTCGTACCGCTGGAAACCCCCCTCGAGGCGGGCGTTCATGTTCCCCACCATGCGGGCGAGCTCGGCGGGGTCGGAGCTCCGCTGGTACACGCGGCAGCGACGGGGGTCGTACGAGCGGCCGCAACGGGGACATGTCGCGCTCTTCTGGCCCTCGCGGACCGCAGTGGCGCCCTTGCATCTGGGGCAGACGACGACGAGGTGCACTCTGTGTCCATGGCCGGGGGGGCAAAATAACCTTGCGGACCCGGGGTTCAGTCCAGGTACTCCTCTTTCACGATACGTCCGGTGCTGGCGTTGACGACAGCCACCCCGTCGGGGGCCTCCAGGCACCACACGGGCATGTACACCAGCCCCCGCGGGATGATGTCGATCGCACCGTCGCGGGGCTTGACGTGGCGCTTGACGAACACCGTCACCGTGCCACGCTCCTCCACCCGTTCCACCACCCGTGTGTGCAGGTCCTTGACCGCCCGGTTGGCCTGCTCGTATGCCGCCATGCCGTCGATGGTCGGCTTGAGCACCGACGCCTCGGTCTCGACGGGCGGGCCCGGGGCGTACGTGTGGGCCAGGTTCCATTCCTGTGCCTGGCCGGTGAGGGCGTTCACGGCAAGGGTCCCGTTGTCCCGCACGACCATGTCCCCCACCTCGTCCTCCAGCTCCACCTGGTAGTCGAACATGTGGAAGGGCATGTACTGGAGGTCGCACCTTGCCACCTCCCGCAGCTTCGACGCCCTGGCCATGGCCTCGTCGCTGTCCAGGCGAACAGCCACGTACCGGTCACGGTTGTCGTGGACCTGGACCCGCTCGGTCTCGGTGTCGATGTAGGTGAGCAGGTCGGCCTGCCCTCCTGCCTCCATGGCCTTCTCACGTGAGAAGGTGGCTCCAGGGGGGGACGTCACACCGACCGGGACCTGTTCCTCTATCATCATGGGCTCGCCATCGGGATGCTCGACCATCAGGTAGTCCATGAAGGGAAGCTCGGGTCCCCGCATCTCTCCCTCAGCGGCGGCAAGCAGGGCCCTTCCCAGCTCCAGGGAGAGGCGTTCCCGGTCCCAGAGCACCACGTTGTAACGTTCCAGCAATCCGCGGGCATCCTGTGCCACGTTCCCGGTGTGGACAAGGAGGATCCTGTCGAAAACGTCACTCCCCGCCGAGGACCGGAGCTCCTCGATGTACGTGCCCGTAAGGGTCTCGGCCTCGCTCTCGATCCGGACCATCACGCGGATGGAGCCCTTGCTCGCGGCAAGGAAACGCTCCTCCCTTCGGATGGAGAACCCGTTGAAACGGAGCAACTCCTCCACCAGGTCACCTATGGCACGCAATCCCTTCGCCTCGTGCGCCCGCCATTGTAACCTGGACCCATCAACCTTTCGGTGGGGGGTGTGCGAAGGTCCAGAAAAGGGGCATCATCCTTCCCGGATCTGTCTCATCGGGACCCGCTCGACCTCCAGCCGGTCCCATGTGGGGTACTCCTCGATCAGGTAGCAGTCCCCGTCGATGTCCGCCTCGAGGGCCTCCGCGACCCAGGCGGCCAGCTCCAGGACGCCCCTCTCGGTGTCCACAACCATGAGGTCGGCGGGCACGTCGAAACGGGTCATCAGGTCCCGGGCCACCTCCCCCGGGTCGTCGCACTCGACAACTGCCTTGAGGATCGTCTGGTCCTCGGTCACGAGCTCGTGGGGGCGAGCCACGTTCTCGGCCCGCCTCTTGAGCCTGTTGCGGAGCTGGATGGCATCCTTGAATGACGCGCTGCAGTAATGGACCCGAAGACCGCTTCCCGCGAACTGCTCCACCATGAGCCTCCCCAGTTCCTCGCTTTCCTGGACCGCGGCCGACTCGTCGCCACGGACGGTGTATCCGTGTCCGAGGAGGGCCTCGGCGTTGGTGCTCGAGAACTCAAGCTCGTTGAGGTTCACGAACGGAGCGCCCTCGTCATCCACCAGGGAGCCGAGGAAGGCCCTCAGCTCCTCCTCCATGTCGGGAAGAACGGGGACCTCGTAGCCGACCTCCATGCCCATCTCCGCGGCGACGGCGACGGAGCCCGGGTATCCCGTGGCGTCGATGTCGGCCAGGGTATCGGCGGGCGGATGGAACCTCACCTCGTCCAGGCCCGCCTCCGATAGGGTCAGGAGCTGGTCTCCAGAAAGGGGGGCCGAGGTGTAGAGGTGGACGTGGTGGGCCTCGCCGAACTCCGCCTTCAGGGCAATGACCATGGATACGGTGCGGTCCAGGGCGTCAACGGGGTCGCCCCCCGTCACACCCGTGCCCTCCGCATCTATGAGGTGGGCCTCCTCGATCGCCTCCTCGACGGTGTCCACGGGTCGCTCGTTGGCGTAGATGACGTCGTGGCCCCGCTTGCCCTCCGACAGGGGGCAGTAGAAACAGCTCGAGTGGCAACGTCCGGTGACGAGCAGGACCATCTTGGAACCCCTCGCGCAGAGCTCGCAACCCCTTGGAAGGTCGCCGACGTAGCTGCTGCCCCGCTCCCATTCCTGGACGGGTCTCAGGTCCCCTCACTCCCCGGTGGTGCCCTCTTGGTCGCTAGAACATAGATAACGATGATAACGGAGGCCATGATCAACACCACGGCGAGATAGAACGTGAGGGAGCGGCCCTCATCGTCCCCGCCGCCCGCGTCCTCGGGCTCGAGCTTCAAGTCGTGCCGCTTGGTCTCCTGCTCCAGGGTCATCTCCACATCGAACTCGGCATCCGTGTAGCCCTTGGCGGTGACGATGACGGTCCACCATCCCTTGGTCAGCCAATAGATCTCGTACCTGCCCTCATCGTCCGACCTCACCACCTGGTCCTCGTGACCCTCGACGACGACGGATGCCCCTTCTATCGCCTTGCCCGATGGCGTCCTCACGTAGCCCCAGAGGGTGAGGTTCAGCTCCGCCACGTCCGTGAAGTACGCGAACTGGGGAGCCCCGGGCGGGTCGAAGGCGATGTTGCTCGAGGGCGGCAGGTCCTCCGCCTCGAAGTAGTACATGACGCTGGGCCACAGCAGTTCCCCCTCGGGAAGGATGTAGCTGTAGAGATCGTCCTGCCCCTCCTCCATGGCGAGCCTCCTGAAGGAGCCGGAGACGCTTGTGCGCAGGTACAGCCACACCTCCTCCACGCCCACGTTGTCCGTTACCTGGGCGATGAACTCCACCTCCTGTCCCTCCACCAGGTCGGAAAGGAGGACGTGGGCGATCTGGGGCGGGTCCACGTCCTGGATCACCGCCGTCCGCACCGAGGTCTCGGCCTCGTTGCCCGCAAGGTCCGCCGCCAGTATCTTGTAGGTCAGGGGTCCGGACCTGGGCTGGACCGGCAGCAGGGCCCGGTAGTAGTTGACCATGATCAGCTCCATGACCTCCGAGCCCGGTTCTCCGTTCACGTCGGTGTACTCCACCACCACCGATGCGACGCCGCCCGCGTCCTCGACCCTGGCCTCGATGGTCGGCTGGGGACCGACCGTGGTGTTGTGGGCGAGCACCTCGCTTATCTCTGGAGGGGAGGTGTCGATCACGGCAAGCTCGTACTCGCCGGTCGAGGCGGTGTAGCCGTTGACGTCCACGGCACCCCATCGGTACGTGAGCGTCCCGGGAACGGTGATGGTATCGATGGGAAGCCTCCAGATCGGTCCCACCAGAGCGGGAGTGCCGTTCACGTCCTCGTCGGTGCCCGGCACCCTGTAGACGACCCAGACGGAGTCGACGATGCTGTCGTCGGTGACCTCCGCCTCCAGCGTCACGTCGTCGCCCAGCTCCACCTCATCCTGCTCGATGACCCGGATGACGGGGGGGCCCAGGTCCACCATGTCGACCCGGAAGGGGCCCGCCTGGGCCTCGTTCCCCCAGGTGTCCTTGGCATACCAGGTGTACTCCAAGATGCCCTCCAAGGGACCGAGCACCATGGGGTAGAACCACCTGTCGCCATCCCGGCCGCAGGTGACGTTGTGGGCACCCGACGCCGGTTCGGTGTAGAGCAGCCTCACCTCCTCCAGACCCCCGTGGTCCGTTATGGTGGCGTTGAGCTGGAACTCCAGCGTCACCGGGAGCTCCGGGCCCGGGGGCGTGTGGTCTATGTCCGGTGGCTGCGTGTCCACCACCGGGATGTAGTAGGGATTGGTGATGTTCCAGGCCCCGTTGGAGGACTGGGCGTGGATCCTGTAGCTCACCTGGCCGATGGAGCCCGGTGGGGGCAGTACCACGTACCAGGTGTCCGTCGTGCCGACCTGGGTCAGCGGGAGGTCCCATGTGAAGGTGTCCTCGTCCGTGTAGTTCAGGAAGGACCGCTGGACGCCCTGGACCGCCGCAAGACGGCACGTCAGGTTGTAGTGTTCTCCCAGCTCCAGGGTCTCGGGGGGCGTGTGGTCTATGGTGGGAACGATGAGGGGC
>JAUVEQ010000399.1 GCA_030594725.1 Methanobacteriota archaeon | reverse complement strand
GACCGCGTTCCTCTCCTCCAACAAGGCCCGGACACGGGTCTGCAGTTGCTGAAGGTCCATCATCCTGGGCCCCTAAGGGTAGGTCCGATAAAAAAGTTTTGCCAGGCCGGAGCTATCGCTGCCAGGCGGATGAGTGGAAGGAGGGCCAGTGCCCGATCGGGTCATGAGACCTACTCGACGACCTCGAAGTCCTCGGGCGGCGCCTGTGGCGGTGGCGATGCCTTGCGGATAGAGACCCGCTTCGGGAAGAACCTCAACAGGATGATATCGCCCACTGAGGAGACCCATCTGTAGGGGACGGCCACATTCCTCGAGTCCTCGACAAGAAGCGGATTGGTGTCGGTGATGAACAGGCTCTCGAGCTTCCGGTCCTCGATGTCGAGGATCACGTTGCTGACGTTCCCAAGGAAGGTTCCCTTGTTGGTATAGACCTGTATCCCAATGAGCTCCGAGACCTCCTCCAGCATGCGAACAACCCTGCCTATCGAGGTGCCATATCGTGGTACCATCGTGCCCCCTGGGCACCTCTTACCCAGGATATGTGGTTTGTACTATTTATATACAACGAAGGGCATTCCAGGCACCCCCTGTCACCAGGTTCTCTTGGTCCGGGTACGAGGCTTTCGGATGGAGCATCGAAGGTACGTCATCAAGTTCTCCTTCGACGGAAACGCCTTCCGCGGTTACGCAAGGCAACCAGAGGGCGGGACCGTCGAGGACGACCTGATCGACGCTCTCCGGACGTCCAAGATGATCGACGATGCCAAGGAGGGAAACTTTGCCTCGGCGAGCCGTGTCGATAGGGGTGTTTCCGCCATCGGAGCGGCGGCCGCGTTCGACACCCAGGTGGATCCCGACCGTGTTCTGCGTTCGCTGAACGCCCATTCCCGGAGCGTGATGGCCCACTCCATCGCGTCGGTCGATGGGTCATTCGACCCCCGACGCCGGGCCGTTGGCCGTTGGTACCGGTACCACTTCCGGGAGGAGGAGATCCCTTCTGGACTTGACGTTCCGCGAATGAGGGAAGCCGCACAGCTCTTCTTGGGCGAGCACGACCTTTCCGCCTTCGCGAAGGTCGATGGGAGGGACCCGATCCGAACGGTGCAGCGGATAGTCGTGGAGAGACGCAGCGGGTCCCTGGTGCTGGACGTGTGGGGAGCCAGTTTCCTGTGGAACCAAGTGCGCCGGATGGCCTCGTCCCTGTTCATGGTAGGGACCCACGAGATCCCACCAGAGGAGATATCGAAGGCATTGGGATCGGGCGCGGGCGGAACCTTCCCACCGGTCCCACCCGAGGGGCTGTTCCTCATGGACGTCATCTACAATGACCTCGAGTTCGAACGTGTCTCGGACCTGCCCTCAGGGACCACCGAACGCCTCAGGGACGAGTACCACCAGAAGAGGTGCTCCCTCACCTACCTCGAGTACTTGCGTGAACGTGTCCGTTTCTAGTCCATTCTCGGCCCATTTCCCACACACCAGACAGGCATGGTCCGGGTACCAATAGGAAAACATCATTCCAACATCTATATATATATTGCTAATGCTAAACTATGCCTGGCGAGCTATTCGCCCACATATATATGGGTGGTCAGGATGAAAAGGGTCATCGTTGTGCTAGTAATACTCATCTTGGTGCTCATGGGCTTTCCCAGAGTCATGGCGGCGGGTGCACCTGTAGAGGACTCAGGGGATTTCATGACACCGCCAGAAGATGATTCAAGGCTTTTCATGACGCCGGACGGTCTCTACTGGACGGACGACATGCGAGTGACCGTTAACTCAGCTACGGACACCATTCCCCAGATCACGGTGGACAGGAACCATGACGCGCACATCTTCTGGATGCGTGACGGTTGGTACTACAAGAAGTTCGATCGCTTCGGTAACGCCCTCACCAAGGAGAAGCAGATCAACACCGTGTCCGTGACCCGCTTCCTGTCGGAGAAGATCGTGGACATCGACTCCAACCAGGACATCCACTTCGTCTGGGTGCCAGGCGGTTACTCCGGCAACGTGCAGTACATCAAGTACGACAACCAAGGGAACGTCCTTATTCCAGAGATGACAGCTGTGACGAACCAGCAGAGCACACACGTGCCCAACATGGCCGTGAGCTCAGACGACGCGGTCAACATCATCTACGAGGACTACAGGTACCAGTGCGAGGACATCAACTACAACAAGCTGATCGACGGCAAGATCGTGAAGGATGCCATATGCATCTCGAACGATGTTGCGTCCCACTGCGAGTTCTGCAACATCGCTTGCGACCGTTATAACACCGTCTACGCGAACTTCGGTTCGAACTCCGGTTCGTGGATCGGTGCCGTCAACAGCGAGGGCGTCCATCCCTGGGAATCGCAGTCCCTACCGATCACCCAGAGCTATCAGACCGCTGGTATGGTCTGCAGCCCGGACATGTCCGTTCACGTAGCATGGTTCGAATCGGGTGCCATATACTACCAGAGATACAGCCAGAGGAACAAACCAATTACCGAGCCCATCCTGATCGACCAGGGAAATCTTGGCGACCACGCTGTGTGGTCCGACCTGCGCAATCCAGGCATCGCCGCCGACAGCGCCAACAACGTGGTCATAACCTACACCAAGGACGACTACGTCTACTACAAGTACATCAAGCACAGGACCTGGAACGACACCCAGCCAGGAGGTTTCCGCCTCGTCGAGAAGACGGGCTGTAGGCGCCCGCGCGTGGCCATCGACCCCGACGACAACGTCCACGTCGTGTGGGAGGACACCCGGTCCGGCAACAAGGAGATCTACTACAAGTTCGCATACAACTTCCAGCTGAAGCTCACCGCGGACCCCGTGGACCTTCAGAACATGTTCTAC
>JAUVEQ010000031.1 GCA_030594725.1 Methanobacteriota archaeon | reverse complement strand
ATGGGTGGCTCGACCGCCACGGACCGCACGGCGATAATCGGGGAGGTGGCCCGGAGCATCCTTCACCACGCGATGTTGGGAGGGATGGTCGAGGTTGGCTCGACCCCGTTCCAGATAGGACGGGGTCTCACCCTGCGCCACGTCCGCCACACCCTTCCCGTCCTGACTCCGACCCAGGTGGTCACCCATCCGACCTATGCCCTCTACCTCGCGTCTCTCCTGGATGAGGAGGGAGCGGACCTTCCCGTAGAGCGGCTCTTCCTCTGGGGGGAGGTCGGGCCCTCCGTCCCAGCGATCAGGACATCCCTCGAGGAGGCCTGGTGCCACGCCTCCATCAGGGACGTTTACGCCCTGGAGGAGCTTGGCATAATCGCAGCCGAGTGCGGCGAGGGTGATGGGCTCCACGGTTTCGAGGACGCATTTATCTACGAGGTCGTCGACCCGAACTCGTATGAGGTCCTGGGCGCCGGAGAGAGGGGAGAGCTGGTGCTCACCCCACTATTCACCCATGCCATGCCACTCCTGCGTTACAGGACCGGCGACCTCGTTTCAGTTGATCACGATGCCTGCCCATGCGGTCGAACACATCTCAGACTGCAGGTGCTGGGAAATGTGGTCCCAGGACCTGCCGGACCCACCAGCATCGATCTTGCAGGAATAGAGCAGGCACTCGGTGACGTCAGGGGATTTACGGGAAAGTACAGGGTCGTGATCGAGGACTCTGGACCCATATTGGAGGTTGCCCTTCGGGGAGATCCGGGAGTCGGCCGGGACGCCTCTCTTATCGCAGCGTCATCGGCTGCCAGAACCAACGACATGGAGCTCCGCACGGTCGATGTTCTACCTGAGTTCTTCCACCGTTCGGCAAGGGTGGTCCCTTCGAAGGACCTCGATCTCTGGGACGCCCGGGCCGAGGAGCAGAGGAGGCTGGAGCAATGAACCGCCAAGGCTCCTTCTGGAACCGCCAGACGGAGACGATGCCCCGCGAGGACATCGAGGGCCTGCAGGACAAGCTGCTCCGCGCCACCATGGACCGGGTATGGCGAGGCTCTCCATTCTACAGGAGAAAGTTCAAGGAGGCGGGGATCGACCTTCGTGATATCAGGGGAAGGGATGACCTCCGGAACCTGCCCGTGACCACGAAGCTCGAGTTGGCGGCCGAACAGAGGAGGGTACCCCCTTTCGGGGAGGTCCCCAGTGCGGACCCGTCATCCTTCGCGACGGTTGTCGGCACGACGGGGACGACGGGCGTCCCGCTCTTCGTCCCCCTGACGCCATCGGACACCTGCGAGTACTGCACCCCTGACAGCGAGACCTGGCTACGGACACTGCACTCGATAGGATACACCGGCGGGAGCGACGTTCTCCAGAGCGCGTGGAACTACGGGTTCTGGTACTTCTCGGCCAGCTGCCTTGCCTTCGGACGTGACCGGGCGAGGCCCCCCCACATCATCACCAGCATAGGCCGGACGGCCTGGCAGCTGGACCTCATGCGAAGACTGGGGACCACGGTCTTCTTCGCGACCCAGTCGTACGTGCTGTACGTAGGGGAGAAGGCCCGGGAGTTGGGTATCGACCCCTCCGAGGAGCTCTCGGTGCACAGCGTGGTCGGTGGCGGGGAGCCAGGCCTACTCTCCATCGAGGGCTTCAGGGAGCGGTTGCAGCGAGCATGGGGGCCCCGAGTGGACGCCTTCGAGAGCGCGGGAGCCTCGGAGATGGGTTACCTGGGTCAGGAGTGCTGGGCACACCAGGGGCTCCATGTCCCCGAGGACTACCTGCTGGTGGAGATCATCGACC
Source organism: Methanobacteriota archaeon (assembly GCA_030594725.1). GTDB lineage: Archaea > Thermoplasmatota > DTKX01 > DTKX01. The sequence continues at coordinate 11,666 of JAUVEQ010000031.1, read as the reverse complement.
CCTCCTCGGGCGAGCCCGTGGGACCCGGCGAGCATGGGGAGATGTGCATAACCCACCTCCGGCGGGAGGGTATGCCCCTCGTCAGGTACTGCATCGGCGACGTTACGTCGTACGAGGATGAAGCGTGCGGTTGCGGTCGCACCCACATGCGGCTCCAGGGGATCGTCGGGAGGACGGACGACATGATCAAGGTGAAGGGCCTCAAGTTCTTCCCGTCCCAGGTCGAGTCCGTGGTCGCGTGCACGGATGGATGCACAGGCGAGTTCCTGATAGTGGTGGACAAGGACCAGTCGGAGGTGCTGGACACCTTCACCGTGAGGGTGGAGGCGGACTGCGGTCCCCACGACGACGTGGCCGCATGCCTTGAGCGGGACATCCGGGCCCTCGTGGGCATCCGGCCCGATGTCGAGGTGTTGGAGCCCGGTACGCTGGTCCGCTCTCCCCACAAGGCCGTCAGGCTCCTGGATCTGCGCGAGGATGGAGCCGAGGAGAAGCACGATAAGAAGATGGCCTACGCCAAGCGCCTCGATTGACCATCAGGTCACTATCGGTCTTCCCCGGAACAACTTGAGGAGTGGTCCCGCCGTGAACACGACCACAACGATCACACTTAATCCTCCTATCAGGTACGATATGTCGTAGTTCCATATCTCAGCGAAGACGGCGCTGAGCATGAGGCCAGCCGCAAATCCAACGCTTCCCAATGCGTTGAAGATGCCCATCGCCCGCCCGTAGGTCTCCGGGCGGGAGAGGGCGCCCACCAGCACGAGGGACGCCGGAAGCATGGCGGCCGCAAGGGCACCGAGCAGCACCATCGCCACCGCGATCGGCACGGGCTGCAGATGTGTGATCAGTATCATGATGACACCGTACATGGCCGACCCCAGGAGGATGAATGGCAGGGGCCCCCACTTGTCCGTGAGGCGGCCGAAGGGGTACTGGAGCAGCGCGAAGGGGAGGAAGAATATGCCAAGGTACATTCCCCTCATGCCCGCCTCGAAACCGAACGTCTCGTCCAAGAATACCGGGAACAGTGTGATGAAGAACCCCGCGGTGAACCGTTCCACGAAGCCATATGCGCTGGGTATCCAGAGATCCTTCTCCTCCCTGAGGGGGATCGGGGCCTTCACCTTCACCCTTCTGGAGGTCGGCTCCTTGAGGAACAGCAGGGCCAGGACGAAGGCCGCGATGAACACCACGAAGGCGATGTAGAAGGGACCGGATATCATCCATCGCTCGCCCATGACGCCGCCGATGGGGGCTCCCAGGGCCATGCCCATCATCATTCCGGCGCCCAGCACGCCCATTGTCCTGCCACGGTTCTCGGCACCGGCCCAGTCTAGGGCCATGGTCATAGCGAGGGACCAGGCGGCCACCGTGAAGGCGCCCTGCACAAAGCGGATGCCCACCAGGACCCAGTAGCTGTCGATGGATGGCATCAGGATGAAGAGGATAGAGGACGCGCCAAGACCCATGATGACGTAGGGTACCCGCTTGCCCGTCCTGTCGCTGATGATGCCCCAGATGGGTGCGAAGATGATGTACGCTATCATCTCGGCCGAGGTGAAGATCCCGATCGATACGTCGGAACCACCAAAGCGGTCCTTCACGAACTCGGGAAGTATGGGCGAGACCATGGTCAGGTTGAACATGGCCATGAAGACAATCGCTGCGAGGAGCAGTACCTGGGTGCGGGACGATACTGTCAACGGTCTGCCTCCAGGGGGCATCCATTAGATGAAGTTTCCGTGTCGATGCCCATTGGGACCTCACGGGATGACGATCGATCTGATCAGGCCAGGGTCACCCTTGTCAAGGAAGGCCAGGCCCTCGTTTATCTCCTCGAGGGGATAACTGTGGGTCACCAGCTCCTTGACGTTTATCTTTCCGGACTTGATGAGGTTCAACAGTACGGGGAAGTCCTGGAGCCCGCAGCCCAGGGAACCTTTCATCTCGATCTCGCGGAACATCATGCGTCCGGCGTTGATGGTGATGTCCTTGTGGGTGTAGCCCACCACGATGACACGGCCCCCCCAGCGGACCGCGTTGTAGGCGGCCTCGATGGTCGGTGGGTAGCCTATGACCTCCATTGCCACGTCGGCACCCCCGCCGGTCATCTTGCGGATGACCTTGGCAATATTCTCGTGCTCATTGGCGTTCAGGGTTGCGGTCGCGCCCAGCTTCTTGGCGAACTCCAACTTCTTGTCGAAGATGTCCACTGCGATCACGTTGCCCCCGGCAATGGCCGCCATCTGGACGGTCGAGAGGCCCACGCCTCCGCATCCGAAGACCACCACGTTCTCTCCGGGCTTTATCTTGGCCCGGTTCACCACCGCGTGGTATGGGGTGGAGATGGCATCGGAGATGATGGCACCCTCCTGTATCGGGATCTCCTCGGGCAGGTGGAAGATGTCGCTGGCGGGCACGGTGATGTACTCGGCGAAACCCCCGTCCCGGTGGTTGCCCACCATGGTCTGCTTGGTGCAGATGGTCCCCCGTCCGGTGCGGCAGAAGATGCACTGGCCACAGGCGAACACAGGCGGGATGAGCACCCGGTCGCCCTCCTTGAAGGCCTCGACCCCGCCTCCCATGCCGTCCACGGTCCCGGATATCTCGTGGCCGAGGATGATGGGTGGCTTCTTGAACGTGGGTGTGCCGTGCAGGTAATGCAGGTCGGTGCGGCAAAGTCCGCAGGCGGCCACCTTGACCAGTACCTCGCCCGCGGCGGGCTCGGGAGTGGGTACCTCCTCTATCTTGAGCGGTTGTCCAGCCTCGTAAAAAACAGCTGCTTTCATCTTACGTCCCCCAGGGCCGTTTGGGATGGCAGAGGTCGATATATAACGTTTGTTCCAGTCTCATGGGGAGATAAGCAGGCGCAAATCGATAAATACCAGAGCGGCAAATGAAACCCTGGATGTGGAACGGATGGGACGCTTAAGATGGACCCTGGCAATAGTAAGCACGATGTTGATGATCGGAACCCTCGGGATGATGGCCTCGGCGGTGGATTGGACGGACTCTGTGACAGACCCAGTAGGAGATGTCACGGATATGGATGAGAATGGCCAACCGAACGTTAATAATGTGGACATCATCTCGGCCAGCGTCAGCGAGGACGGCGATGACATCAACGTCACGATTGTACTTGCTGGAGCGTACGATCCGAGCGCCACCTTCATGCTCACCCTGGAGGTCGATGGCGGTGATTCATATACATTCATGTTGACATCAGGGATTTCCGCAGTCTCGGATCCCGATTTTGGCACTGTCGACTCGGAAGGATTCATTTCAGCTGATGGAAAGACACTGTCCTGGGTCGTCGCTAAGGCGGACATCGGTGCTCAATCGAGGATAAACATCGCCATGGTGATGGCCTCATCCGAAGAATACCTTGATTACGCTGGAGTCTTCTTCCCCGTGTTCTCGTCCTTGAAGGTTGATATGTACTTCGACGGCCTCAATGTCCTGGTGATGAAATATACCATGGCGTACGAGGGCGAGAACGCCGATGCATTCCGTGAGCTCATCGACGAGGATGGCGATGGCACCATCAGTGCCGGCGAGCTGGCTGATTTCCAGGAGGACATGGGCAATGACGACGACACCAATGCTTCGGATAGCAACGTCACCCTTGACGGGATGGATGCGACGGACCTCGTTTGGGACTACTCCATGGATGGGGCCCAGGGTCCCGTGGAAAGCGATGCTGACGTCGATATCAATGCCAAGGTGACCCTAACCTTCCCCGAGGTCGAGGACAAGGACACCCACGAGGTGGAGTTCAAGGACGGCTTCTTGGGGGATGACGACTTCATCGGGGGCGATGAGCCCTGGGAGAATGAGTTCGAGATAGTCTTCAAGTTGTCAGCCCCCGATGGCTGGATGTTCAAGGATGGCTCGCTGCCAACGAAGATGAAGGACTACATCAACGACGATGGCGACGAGATCAAGCTGCAGGGCACCGACCTCCAGAGCGAGTGGAACGACACCTTCGGCAAGTTGAACGCCTTCACCATCGAGAAGGGCGACGAGAGCCCCGGCTTCGGTCTGAGCCTGGCCCTGGGAGCGACCCTGCTTGCCGCCGTGGTGGTCACAAGGAGACGCAGGTAGAGGACCTGCCTTCCCGTTACGGCCGACACACGCCCAAGGCTCAGAAACGCCTCAGGTTGTTAGCGTATCCCGAGCTTGCGGGATCCCGGTAGGAGAGGGCGCGATCGGACACGTCGGCAAAGCCGATGACCGCATTCGTCCTCGATTCCACCGTCAGCATATCCTTCACGACGTTCCAAACATTCCTATACAACACATCAATCACCACGAGCAGTTATTGGGACGCAAAGGATATAGTCCCAGGTTCTACGTTCAGATGAAAGAAGGACCATAAATCAGATAGAAAGGTCCCTTTCTTTAGACACAAAGGTGAAGGAATGGACATCCAGGGAGTACAAAAGCCGGCAGCACTAGGTCATGGCCTGCGGGCGGCCTCCACGGCCCGTTTCCTCACCAGGTCATGTCGCCATGTCTCGAACCGATGGTAGTCGTAGAAGACGTTGACCGAGAGGGACTCGATGCACTCGTCCTTCTCTACCCTCGTTCGAACATCCTTGAGCTCCATCATCGTCTGGGTCCATACGTTCGAGATGAACAGGTAGGGCTCGCTCTCGATCACCTGGACATCGAGCATCTGGGGCTTGTAGGTGTCCCGAAGGTGCACCGAGGCCTCCCGCCGGTCCACGTTCTTCTTGATGGTCATGTGGAAGAAGCTGAAGATGTCCGGGGTAGAATTGGACCTGAAGGATGTCTCGAGGAGGATCGACCCCTCCTTTTGCATCCTCTCGAGGTGACGGTGGACGGTCTTGGGGGATACCCCCAACTCCTCGGCGACCATCTTTTCCGGTTTCCTTGCGTCGTTCATCAACGAGGCAATGATGCGATAGTCCAATCCGGACAGCTTCACCATGTCGAATCCTGTCGGGGGTGTTCGAACTTTGAATACCACCTGTGGGGATTCGATCAGGGTGACCTCCCTTGCGAAGGCCATGAAGTCGTCCAGCTCAGACATGTCCCTCAAGTGCCATTGGGGATAGATGAAGTCGTTGGTGGCCACAACGATCTGACTGGAATGTTCGTCCTTCCCCGCCTCGGCGATGGTCGCCTCCAGGTCATTGGAGGAGGTCTTGCCTAGGGCGGAAGCGACGACAAACCTCTCCACCGATGGACCCAGGTGTGCATAGAACCCCGTGATGTTACCCACATCCACCAGGTACTGCACCCTCTTGTGGACGGAATTGATCGATAGGTCAGAAAGGTCTGCCAACTCGCGATATGAGATCCTGGGGTTCTCACCGAGGCCTCTGGTAAGTATGAGGTCCTTCTCGTCCATGGGAACTAGCGAGCAGTAGGAATCTCGTGGTATAAAGGCTTGGCTCCGGTTCGGCCCGTGCTCTCACCCGCGACGGGCGGCCTCCGAGGCACGCTTCCTCACTAGGTCCTCGCGCCATGTGTCGAAGGCATGGAAATCGTAGAAGATGTTGACGAAGAAGGACTTGATTATCTCCTCCTTGCGATGCTCGTCCTTTTCACCTGTCCCAAGGGTAAAAACGTTGGGCCCAGAAGAAAGACTTTTTATCCCTCCAGTCCGTTCAATCGTTCCCCTCACGGGACCGGGAGGTATAATGATGGTAGAGAGGATGCCCGACTACATAGGCAAGGACCCTTCGGAGTTCGATTTCCAGGACATTATCTACGAGAAGAAGGACTGGGTGGCACGGGTCACCATCAACAGGCCCAAGGTATACAACGCCTACAGCCTGCTCGCCCTCCAGGAGATGGGCAAGGCATTCTGGGACGCCACCATCGACGACGAGGTCGCGGTCATCGTATTGACCGGCGCCGGCGAGAAGGCCTTCTGCACCGGTGGGGACGTCAAGGAGTACGCGGAGAACTACACCGTCTACCCCCGGGACTTCTGGAAGTGGATGGGCCACTACACCCGAGCCCACGAGCTGCTCCACAACTGTGGCAAACCAACCATCGCCCGTGTGAACGGCATCGTGGCGGGGGGCGGCAACGAGTTCCACATGAGCTGCGACCTCTCCATCGCAGCCGACCACGCAAAGATCCTCCAGGTGGGCACCCGGGTGGGCAGCGTGGCCGCAGGAGGCGCGACCCAGTTCCTGCCCATCATGGTGGGCGACCGCAGGGCCCGCGAGATCCTGTTCCTGTGCGAGGACATCCCGGCCCAGAAGGCCCTGGAGTGGGGACTGGTCAACGAGGTGGTCCCGATGGCCGAGCTGGACGAGGCCGTGGAGCGGATGTCCAAGAAGCTGATCAACAAGTTCCCCGAGTGCCTGCGCTACACCAAGCAGCAGGTGAACTTCTGGAAGGACTTCTCGTGGTACATGACCATCGGACACGCCCGTGACTGGCTCTCTGCCCACTTCGGGTCCGCAGAGCCGCACGAGGGCATGTGGGCCTTCGTCGATAAGCGTCCTCCTGACTACATGGGACTTCGCGAGAAGGCGGCCGAGGGAGGTTCCTCGGAGTATCCCAAGGGTGCGTTCACGGGAACCTGCGCAGGCTGCGGGGCTACCCACCTGCCTTCGGACTACTCCCACTGCGGGATGTGCGGGGCCAAGCTTGAGTAGGGCCAGACGCTAAGGATCGTCGGAATGGCATCAGGTATCGTTCAGGTCCTCAAGGTTTCAACAACGTTGGCAAGTATGTTAAGAAATGATTAACATCAACAAATGTTAAAATACTATTAACTTCATCGATGTTCGATGAAGCTCCCACAAGTACGAGCGGAGGACATTAGGATCCCACCGAGGGGTCTTCTCTCGATGCTGATTAATATTTCCGACCTTGAAGGTCCTATCGGGGTCAATGATATCAGCACCATTGATCCTTCTGAGAGTGGAGCCAGGGTGTTCCTCCACAACGCCGAGAAGGCAGGTTTGCTCATAAGGGGAGAACATGGCAAGTACTATCCTGTGGACCTGAGGGTCGTACTCCTGAGCGCCCTTGTCACCGATTACTACAGGTCGATCTGGAGGGTCCATGACGTTCTCTCATGGGAGGGTGTGGCCCATGGGTTCGCATGCCTGACAAGTGCCTCTGTTGCCGATTACCTGCCCAGCTCGCCGATCATCGTTGTGACCCAGGAGGATTTCCCCAAGTTCTCGAAGGCGGATTTCTTCGGTCTGGTACTGGAAGCTCAGGACCTCTCAAGTCACACATCCAAGGTCAAGTTCGAGTGGGACGATGGCTCTCCTGCGTTCGAGGTCCTTGAACTGGACGCGTACTGGACAGCCCTCGTTCTGGGTGCCATCGGACTGCCGAGGGAGATCGCCGCCGCCAGGAGACTGCTGGAAGGGATGGAGAATATCGATGATGAGATGGCAAGGAGACTGAACGCCTACGGGCTCTCACCCCGGAAGGATGTGTTGGACAAGGAGCTGAGCGTTCTCGTGCCTCCTCACTTCGACCAGATGCGAGCCAGATATGCCGAGGCCTTGAGACAGTTCGAGGTCAGAGGGGGTCAAGATGTTGGCCGATGATCTATCCATCTTCTCATCTGACGAGCAGAGGATGGCCGTAGAGGGTGTGGCCAAGGCGCTCTTACCCCTTGACATCAACGTGATGGTCCTGGGACGTGTAGCGATGCTGTACCTGTTCGACATGGGCCGTGCGAGCAAGGACGTGGATATCCATCCGTTCCCAATGGGATCCCGTGACATCGTGCAGATGCAGGAACGGCTCGTTGCCATCGTCAAGGAGAAGGGTGGCCACCTCAGATTGGAGCCGGATGGTAGGAGCATGACCGTGGCCTATCCTTTGGCAGACAGGTTCATCCCGGTCGAGATCGTACTTGGCGGGGAGGACTGGATATCTTCCGAGGTCCTGGAGGATGCCATCGGGACAGGCACCTATGTCGGCCATGTTCTGGTCCCATCACCGGAGCACCTCCTTGTGATGAAGGCGGAGGCCTACTACGACAGGATGGCCGAACGGGGGCACGAAAGGTTCAAGGACGACATGGTCCAGATCGTGGAGGGGACCGAGAGGAACAGGAAAGGTCTCGACCCTTTGGAGGTCCAGAGGTTGGTGCTCATGAGGCCTCCTCGGAAGCATTCGATCATGATGGACCTGTGTGCCTCGGTCATACCTGCATGAGGAGGAGTGCGTCGCGGGATAGTTGTGAAGTAACGGGAAAGAAACCGTTATCGGTATTCTCAACCCCACGCACGATAAGGATTTCCTGGTCACGTTTTAGCCATTTCGATATCGAAAAATGTCCGCAAACCCCGAAATTGAAGAGGCCGATTCTTCCCTCTCTCCCTACCCATTATGATTTGTATGTAATTGTAATGTAATTGTATTACATATTGTTATTATTAGATTTATCAGTATGAATTTCAGTCTCATCAGATTGTTGACGTTTAGCGTTCTTCTTTCTCTTCCAATTCTCTAGAAACATCAAAGCTGTAAAGAATAACCCAATCCCTAAGATAATGAATGTAATCGTTTGTAGTATCAATCCAATCCCAGTCATATTATAATTTACTTCAATCTTCGCTACGACTGCATGCTTATGCTCATTGGTGAAATTAAACCGTAAGGTTGCATCATTATTTGCTTTATACTCTCCCCAGTGATATCTTCCGTAATATACTCCTGTGTTGAGAGATTCCGATTTATCACCATCGATGGCAGTTACATTCAATCCTAAAGGATCTCCTGAATTACATTTCCACCTAATGTATTCACCTGAATAGAGTTCTAGATCCCAGGTTTCAACCGATTCGCTATCTACTTCAACATCATACCAATCAATAAAGATAAAGATCATGATAAATAAATAAACAGCGATATAAAGAATAAAAGAGAAGGCAATTTTCCTATTAAGTAAGGGATTCTCCATAATTGTCATTTTGATATTGTATTCAGACATATATTTCACTATCGTCATAAATGTCCAATGCACTTCCGCTGCCCTCCGACCAAGCGAGTTATATACAACAATATGGAATACTAAGGATATGGTCGAGCAGAAGGAAGTAGATGTCAATCCCCCTTCAGTCACTCAGATGAGGAGGGAAATCATCGGGGTCGACGACCGGCTGGAGGACATTGTCGAAACCTGCCCGTTGTGGACCAAGCTCATCCCTTCCAACCTCGCGAAGCTCGGGATTGAGAAAGAGGGTGGAGTATTGAAGACCGATTCTGTCTTCTGGCAGTTTTGGTTCGATTATAAAGAAATTATCCTGGACCTCGCTCGTGATTATGAAGGTGGCAAGCGGATAGAAATTACCCAGGAGAGATACGCAGATCTTATTGAGGCTGAGAAGGAACTCTTTGAAAAGACGCTAACGTGGATGCTCCACTTCCTAAACAAGAAAACGATAAACTACCCGAAGGTATACCCCCAACTCCAGCAGATCCGGAAGGATGCGAGACCCCTTAAAAAGAAGGAATACAAATGGGTTATCGAACTCGAAGGAGATTACCAACCGCTCCTCGAGAGGTGCGGCGAAGTATACGATCTATACCGTAGCAACCGTCGGAGTTCATGGTTATGGTGGGGGATGGGAATACTCGCTCTCGTCATCGGGGCCTTCCTCGTCGGCAAGTTCCTCTGAGGTGGTAAAACGGTAGACCTCGATACAACAACATCTCTCGCCTCTCTCACATTAGCACTTACGGCCCTAGTCATCGCCCTCTATGCTGTCTATCTTTCGAAGCAGACGGGGGTCGTCCTCGAGGAGACGAAGAACGTGCTCACCAGCACGAAGGAGGTCCTCGAATACCAGCAGATGGCCCTCATTGCCCAGGGAGAGATCCTCGGAGGGTCCGCCTTCACCAATAAACTCATACTCAAGACCTGGAACCTGAACAAGTTGAGAGAAGCTGAGAGAAGGGGCGAACTAGAGAACCTTCGCTTTTCCCGAACGGGAGAAGTCTACTTCGAGCAAGATGGGGACCCAGCGGATCGGAAAGAGAAGAAGCCCGAGGGGACAGAGGAGAAGAAGGAGGAGGCGTCCTCCCCCCAGGAACCCCCCTCCACCGACGCGGCCCCCTCCATCAAGCAGCAACCCCAGAACGAAGGGTAAGGAAGATCGCCCACGCCATCCCCTCGCGAGCATCGGCGAGCGATACAACATCGCCAAGAGATGCGACAGCAAGGAGAAGAGACCCATAGGAACCCCCTACTAGAGGAGCGTCCCCGAAGAAGGAAACAGGAGAGCCCAGGGCGGCCTCCCGTCACTTCCGAAGGAGGGGGGGGGCCCAGGGAAGAGGCGAGCCCTCCGTCCCCAGGAGGCGGGCCACGTCCCCCTCCCAGGCGAACAACCCTGTCCTCCTTCGGACAGGCCCCCCAGGCTCTTCACCCTGTCCACCCCGAACCCCCTCTCGGACAACCACAGCCCTCCAGGCAACACCAGCCAGCCCCTCCTGGCCCTAGGGGGCCGCCCTCCCGCCTCTTCCCTCCTGGCTGTCCTGCCGAGGTCAGGACGGACGGTGGACGCCCACTCCCTGGAGGGAGAGGAAGGCTCGGTGAGGACGCGTGGTTAAGATCGTGACGACCGGGACCGTAAAGTGCTCCTTCTGTTCTCTCGAGGAGGAGCACGACGACCTGTTCAAGGCTTGGGCTCAGGGGGACCTGACCCGGGACGAAGTGGGTGAGCGGGTTGGGCTGAGCGGGGACGCTTGGCAGAAGCACCTCCAGAGACACGTCCCGAACTGGAGGGCCCTGGCGGCCGAGGTGTCGGTCGTGTATGGCGGGGAGGTTGAGCGATCGAGGGCCCGCGTCCTCGCCGTCGCGGGCGAGGCGGAGGATCCTACCGACAGGGAGCATCTTCTCGAGTTGTGCGTGCTGTCGTTGAGGGGCCACCTTCTCGCCATGACGGAGCGGGGGATTTCCTCGGAGATATCTGCAGGAAGGACGGCCCAGATGCTCTCCTCAGAGGTGGAGAAGGCGACGGCTGCCCTCGACAAGATCAGGAGAGAGCGGGAGGACCGGGAGATGGAGACCGGTCGGCTGAAGGCGAAGGATGCTCGTGTCGAGTTGGAGTGCTTGAAGGCGGAGATACGGGAGATGTTCTCGAGCGATCCCGACATCGCGGGGAGGGTGAACGACATCCTGAATGGAGAGGCACCGTCCCCGGAGGAGCAGGATCGGCTACACATCGAGCGGAGCAAGAGGCTCCTCGAGGGAAGGGGCTACATCATCGTGCCGCCTCCGGATTCCGTCGAATGGGGGGGAGGGGTGGAGGACCCCTCGGAACCAGTCGGGGAGGAGGGGAAGGCTCTCGAGGTGGAGGCGGCTCCTGAACTGGTGGCCCCCTGACCTGCCGATAACAGGTATTGTCGGCCCCCTGGGTATATAAAGGGGGGAGGGGCACTGGCTATTTAAAGGCCGATATTAACGATATAACAAGATGGACCCCCCTATCGTGTTATTCTGTATCGGCGTTCTTGCCCTCTCCCTCGAGGCAATCCGAACCGCCCGAGCCCTCCTCGTGCCCTTCCATCGGTCGATACCCTCGAGTTACCCTGGCCTCGCGCTCAAATCGCACCATGGCCTCACCTTGCGTCGCAAAATCGGGTGGTAGCAGTTTGAGGGCATAGCGGCGATGAAGAACCTTATGCTCCACCTCATATACCTC
>JAUVEQ010000384.1 GCA_030594725.1 Methanobacteriota archaeon | reverse complement strand
GGTGCTCTCGCCCATACCAGCATGGTCCAGGTAGTTGGCCACGTAATAGAGCAGCGAGCCGCTTCTGGTCGCTACGCCGATACGTCCCTCGGTGAAGGTGCGGACGGGCAACATGCCCACCATGGCCTGCCCCGGCGATATGAGCCCGGGGGTGTTGCCACCCAGCAGGGTGACGCCCGCCTCCTTGGCCCGCTTGCGGACGAGGAGCATGTCGTGGATGGGGATGGTCTCGGTGATGATGACGATGGTCTCGATGCCGGCGTCGACGGCCTCCAGAACGGCGTCTCGGGTGAACCTGGCGGGCACCCAGATGGAGCTGAGGGTGACCTCGGGATGGTTGTCCTTGAGTTCGGCCACGGTGTCGTAGACCGGCTTCCCCTCGACCTCCTGGCCACCCTTGCCCGGAGTGACGCCGGCCACGATGTTGGTGCCGTACTCCATCATGAGCTTGGTGTGGACTGCGGCGTTCTTGCCGGTGATGCCCTGCACCATGGTCCTGGTGTCCTTGTCGATGAGGATCGCCATCAGGCCTCACCTCCCTCGGCCTTGGCCACGGCAATGGCCTCTTGGACCACCTCTTCGATGGGGGTCGTGTAGGGGTAGATCGTGATCTTGTCGAACAGTTCGGGCTCATTGGCCTTGGCCTCCTCGATGATGCGGCGACCCTCCGCCTCCATGTTGCCCGTCATGCGCATGACCATGGGCTTCTTCGGATGGTTCTCCTGGATGAACTGCACAACGGCCGTGGCCCAGTCGTCACAGCGGGAGATGCCGCCGAAGCGGGCCCCGAAGATGACCTTGACCTTGGGGTCGTCCAGGAGCAGGCCGAGCATGGCCCTGAGCTTCTCCTGGGACGGGGCCCCGCCCGAGTCCATGAAGTTGGCGGCCTTGCCGCCGTAGATGTGGATGAGGTCGATGGAGGCGATGCCGAAGCCTGCCCCGCCAGGGAAGGTGCCGATGTCGCCGTCCAGGTCCACGTAGGGAAAGCCAGCATCCCGGGCCTTCGCCTCGTTGGGGGTGAGCTCGCCCTCCTCGTGACGGCCCGACTCGATGCCCATCTCCTTGAACTCCGGGTGCCGGTAGAAGGCGTCGGTGTCGACGTTGAACACCGCGTCGAGGGCGGTGAGGGAGCCGTCCTCCTTGACGCCGATGGGGTTGATCTCGCAAAGCTTGCCGTCCGAGGCCTTGAAGGCCTTGTACAGCTTGACGGCGATGCTTCCGACGGATGCCATCTGCTTGCCCGTGAAGCCCATGCGGTGGGCCAGCTCGCGACCCATGTATGGTTCCACCTCCTGCTCCGGGTCCAGCCAGATCTTGTGGAACGCCTCGGGATGTTCCTTGGAGGCCGTCTCCACGTCGACCCCGCCCATGGGGCTGCCGATCATCACCAGCTTGTGCTCGAACCTGTCGATGGTCACGGCCACGTAGACCTCGTCCACCACAGATTCCATCTTCTCCAGCAACACCGATGCGACGTCGTATCCCCTGAGGCGAGTGGACATGATCCGCTCCACCGCCCGGGCCGCCTCTGCCCCGTCGCTCACCTTGACGATACCGCCCGCCTTGCCCCTGCCGCCGACCAGGGCCTGGGCCTTGGCCATTGCCGGATAGAAGTCGTCAGGTACGGAGGCCAGGTCATCTGCGTTCTTGACCAGATAGCTCTCGGGGACCGGGATGCCATGCCGCTTGAAGATTTCCTTGCCTTCGAACTCGTAGAGTCTCAAGCCAAACCACCGCGGGGGGAATGGTGATTCGGGATAATAAGCATGTCTTCGGACCGTGGTGTCAGAGGGGTTCGCGTCTACCTGCCAGCCGCGTATTCCTTGGCCGCAGCCTCGTAGCTCTTCACCACGAAGGGGAGGATGACATCAAGGTCGTCCTCCTTCTCGATGGGCACCTTCATCCACTTGCTCATCACCTTGTTGCCATGGGTGAAGGGGCCGGCGTCGTGGTCGGCCATCAGGGTCTCCCTGTCCTCCTCTTCCAGCTTGGTGATCACGATGGCGTCGTCCACGATGGTGGCGAACATCTTGTTGCCCGCCATGTAGCAGGGACAGCCCATCATCTTCCTGGGATTGACCTCGGGGAACAGCAGCACGTCCGCCTCGAAGGCCTCCTTGATGGGGTCCATCCTCTCCTCGTGGTACAGCTTCATCAGCCTCGCCTCTTAGCTCGAATACGATGAACATCCTGGTAGTTCATCCCTTTTATGCCAAACCATCGCGGGGGAAGGTTTATCGATGACCCGACCTGCTATCATAGACGATGCCCCACGTCGTGCTCCTAGGTCAGGCGGACATGGAAGAGGTCTTCCGCCGTTTCAATCCAGTCTTCGTCAAGACGGAGCGTGGCATCGTTAAGGCCACGGACTCGTACATCGACAGGGGTGGGCGATGCATGCTCGTGGACTCCCTCGCCATCGAGGGTGGAGAGCAGACCAGGTTCATGATGGAGATCAGCCAGAGGGAGGACGGTCTGCTCATCGGACTCTGGTCAGGCCTCGAGGTGGAGAGCACGGAGGGGGTCAGGACGGTGCTCGGAGAGACAGCGAAGCAGATCCTGGAGACCTTCCCTGACCTTGTCGTTGGAGAGACGGACATCCGGAGTTACCTGGATTGACGAGCGATATCAATAAGGAAATCGCGATGTGATAAATACCATTCCTTCGTTCAAGGGAAGTCCGTGGGCAGTAGAATGTCCCCGATCATACGACCCGATCGGAGGATCTGGATCAACCCCCCCTCGAATTCGGTTGTCATCCCAGTGATCTTTATGGCGTCACCCGCGCTGAGCCTGTTGTCACCCGTGGTGGTCTCGATGAACCAGACCTCAACATCCACGGCTCCATCGGAGCCATCGTCGTAGACACCAATATCGGGAGATACCAGTGTGCTTGGAAGTAATATACCGCCATCGTGAGAATGTAATACAACGAATACCTCAGCCCACAGGACGTCCTCATTTCTCGGCGTCACCATGTTGATATTCAGTACAGTGTCCCAATAAGCTTGGTCGGAGATCGTCCGCTG
>JAUVEQ010000349.1 GCA_030594725.1 Methanobacteriota archaeon | reverse complement strand
ACAGCTCCCACGGGCGGGATCGAGTTCATCGATGAGGACGTGTGGATCACAACCCAGATCGTTTACGTCCAAATACACGCTCATGATTATATGTCCAGTAGCACGGGCGATACATTTAGCGGACTCCCCCCGGTGAAGTTCCGTTTCAGCAACGACGATTATTGGGACGATGAGGATTGGTCCGATATCCCAGAGCTCCCCGCCGTGTACTGGGATCTGGGCCCGGGTGACGGATCAAAGACGGTCTACTGCCAGTTCAAGGACCTGGCAGGCCTGTTATCCGAGATCTACTCTGCAAGTATTAGGATGGACGGTCGGCCACCCGAGGGATCCATCGTGATTAACGGGGGCGCTCTCTACACCACTGCCGAGGAGATTGGTGTCAACCTCACCGCATTCGATGAGACATCCGGAGTGGCCTCAATCAGGATAAGCAACGATGGCATTTGGGACGGGGAGGTCTGGATAGAGCCCACCGCCTACATGGACTGGAAAGGCAATGCCATGGACGATAACATCACCGTCTACTACCAGCTGCTAGACTTCGCTGGGTTGACCTCAAAAGTATACACGGATTCCATCACCCTCGATAAGGATCCGCCAACCGGCTCGATAACAATCAACGCTGGAAATGAATGGACCAATTCTCCTACCGTGACCGCTACCATCACCTTCACGGATGCCATCTCCGGCGTGGCTGCCATCTGGATCTGGGACGCGAACGCACAGGACCAGGGTTCCAAGCGGTCTCCCCGAGCGGAAGTGTCCTGGACCTTTTCCGATGATGACGGGAGGCGGACCATCATGCTGAGATTGGAGGACGAGGCCGGTCGGATATCACTGATTTACGATGACACGATAATCCTTGACACTACAAGCCCAGAGCTGGTGAGCGTCAATCCCTCCAACGGCCTTACCGATGTGAGCATCGATCAGAACATCTTGTTGGAGTTCAGCGAGGAGATGAACAGGTCTTCGGTAGAGCGGATCGTTGAGGTTGTGGTCGGTGATACCCTTGTAACGGGGACATTCGAGTGGTCCAAGGACGGAACGAGGGTTGAGTTCATCCCAGACGTAGCGTTCGAGCCTGGTACCCTTTACGCGATATTACTCGAAGGGAACGTCTGGGACCTGGCAGGGAACAATCAGCCCCTTGGGGATATGATCCCTTTCACTACCTTAGAAACCAAAGATGGTGAAGGGGGCGAGGGCGAAGGAGGATTACTACCCTCAGCCTCAGGAGCTCTAGCATTCGTAGCGCTGATCGTCAGCACATCGGTCATGATCGCGAGAAAGCATCCACGGCCTCGAAGGCCCTCCTGAGATGCGGTATCGTGATACTACCGCCCACCACCAGGGCGATGGTCATCGCCTCGGTCATCTCCCGGGCGGAGGCGCCCTCCTCGATGCACCGCTCCACGTGGTAGCGGGTGCAGTCGTCGCAACGAAGGGCCAGGGAGACGGCCAGGCCCATCAGCTCCTTGGTCTTGACGTCCAGGGCCCCAGCCTCGTACACGTCGTGGTCGACGGCCATGAACCGCTTGAGGGAGAGGTTGTCCTCAGAGAGGATCCGCTCGTTCATCCTCGCACGGTACTCCTTCCATTCCTCCGGGTCGAACGCCATCTGGGTCGCCTCCTAGACAACCGAAGGTGCCGATGGTGGAAAAGGGTTTCGGATGCCTGTGAGGGGCACATTGGTCTGAACAACTAGCTCCCGTGGAGGGATCGGCCGGGTCGTCGCCCTCATCGTCATCGTGGTCGCCCTGGTCGCCGTCATCGGCTACCCCGTGGTGCGCAAGGGAAAGGAGGGCGCTTGAACCCCGTTCGAACCTCAGTGGGAGGCCTGGCAAGCTTGAAATAGCTAGTGGCCACATATATTGATCGGGGTTTATCAGATCAGCAAGAGACATCATCGCCACAAACGGTCCAGCAGGAGCGAGGAGAAGCCGGCCCGGAAGTCAGATGGAAAGGCAGTGTCCAAGGAGGGACACAAGGCCCCGTCGCGATGGACGGGCTTCGTCGAGTGGTACCTGGGGGGCACCCCCGAGGATGTCCTGGAGGACCGTCGGGTCAAGGTCATGGTCGCCATCGCGGTGGCGGGCATCTTAGTGGGAGCCACCGCCCTTGTCATCCAGGCCATCTGGGCTTCCGATATTATATACGAGACCATTGGTGAGCTCCCGCAGGAGGAGTTCACCTTCGAGACGGACACGGAACAGATCATGCTCATCGTCCTCTATTCCACTCGCGATCCAGATCCGGTCTTTATGGACTACACCGTATATCGGATGCCTGCCCGGGAGATGGTGACCGAAAGGACGATGATGATCGACGAGAACGACCAGACGAACAAGGACTCGCCCGTGTACTTCGCCTACGAGTACGAGACCATCGACCTGGGGAGGCCGGGGAGGTACAACATCACGTTGGAGGTCATCAACGAACCCGACAGCAGCAGTTACACCCTGATGGTGATGGACATGCCGTTGTCCCAAGATTTCTGGGAGAAGTTCACCTGGACCATGGTGGGCGTGTTCGCCGCCATGCTGGTCCTGACCATCGCCGTCTACTCCACCCACCGCCGGCGCAAGGAGCCCTACATCCCCCTGGTCCCCTTCGTCCTGACCGACTGTTTCTTGGCGGTCACCCTGGCCTCCATCTACTTGGTCTAAGGCCCTGGACCTTCGACATAAATGTGATCGTATCCATGAGGCCCGATAGAGGCCAGTGGGTTCCAGTTTCCCACCGATCGGTGCCCGGTCAACACCTCCATCGACCCATCGGAAAATTATTGTACTCCCCGCGTCGTGATAGCGCCAGCAGGTTTCAGTACCCTTCACTCCTTGGTGGGATTGTATTATGGAGAACCGCAACGTAATTCTATCACAGATCTTCAGGGCGAGGACCTGGGTCGCCGTCCTGATCGCAATGCAGCTGGTGATCGTCATCCCCATGGCCTCCGACGAGGCCGAGGCGACCACCTGGGACACCCCGTACATCGTGGCCTCTGGCAGCGTGCTCACCCAGTTCGCGATGGCGGTCGAGGGCGACAACGTGTACTGCGTCTACGTGCAGGACAACCGCGGTATCTACTCCGTGGTGATGCGTTGGTACGATGGCAGCAGCTGGTCCTCCATGCTCACCGTGTCCTCGGGCACATCGACCAATGCCCAATATCCCGACATCGCCGTGTCCAACGGTATAGCCCATATCACGTATGTGGACCAGACGGACGGGGATGCCGACGTGATGTACAGGAGCTACAACGGGAGCTACTTCACGGTCATCCAGCAGGCCAGCGAACTCAGGGGAGGCATGAACTCGCACGACCCCGCCATCGCCGCCGACGGCAGTCACGTGTACATCGTCTGGGAGGAGGTAAAGGCCACCGACTGGGACATCAACTACAGGTACATCTCCGGAGGCAGGCTGGGGGCCACTGGGACCCTCTCCACCGATATCTCGAAC
>JAUVEQ010000307.1 GCA_030594725.1 Methanobacteriota archaeon | reverse complement strand
GTTGCCAACGTTCTTCGCCGTGGCGGAGATGGTGACGGTGTGATCCTCCTCTGCCTCCTTGGGGCTCGCGGAGAGGCCCTCGGGCACCAGGTCCACGTGTCCCTTCTCCACGTTCCCGGCCACGACCAGGGCGTAATCCTGGGTCCCCGCGGGGATGTTGGCAGCACGGATGCGAAGGTTCCAGAGTCCCTCCTTTGGGATGTTGATGAGTATTCCCTCGACGTTGTTCGTGCGGTCAGGTACGAAGGAGGAGTTGGTCACCGAGACGCCGTTCTCGAAGAGATTACCCGAGTACTTCATGCCGTCGGGGTCCACCAGCTCCAGGTCCAGGTCGTTGATGAGGTGCTTGCCGGAGTTCACGGTCCCGGGCACATCGGACCAGACCAGGGTCACTTTCAGGCGCTGGTCGTCCTCGACAAAGAACCACATGGATTCCACGTTCGTTCCGTCGTCCATGTCCAGATCGACCTGCTGGTCCTCCCTGTAGATGTGGTAGTTGGTCGTCTCGAGGAGGCTCCTCTCGAGATCGATCCGACCCCAGCCCTGGTCCATCCCAGGATAGGGGTAGCCAATGAGGG
Organism: Methanobacteriota archaeon; assembly: GCA_030594725.1. Classification (GTDB taxonomy): domain Archaea; phylum Thermoplasmatota; class DTKX01; order DTKX01. Next base: position 3,421 of record JAUVEQ010000307.1, on the reverse strand, counting down.
GTACGGCGCCGTTGATCAAGGTGGCCTTGATGATCGCGGGTGAGGGTTCTATCCCCACCTCGTCACGCATGTACTGGGTGACCACCGCCGCCGCGCCAGCGGCTCCGGGCGTCGCCATCGACGTGCCCGAGGCATAAACGTACGAGTTCTGCCCGTCGGCTGGTCGACTCCATCCAGTGTGGGCGCTAGGAGCCGACGACCTGGTGGATGCTATCACGTAGCCTGGCAGGACCACGTCAGGCTTGATGCGCCCATCAGCGGCCGGGCCACGGGATGAGAAACCTATCATCGTGTCCTGGCCGACACCCCAACGGTCATTCCCGGTGGCACCCACCGAGAGCACGTTCTTGGCCAGAGAAGGGGCCCGGATGGTGCCATCGCTGGGTCCATTGTTGCCGGCACCGAACACGTAGAAGATCGGCTGGTCGCCGGCCTTGACATTGTTGGCGTCGCGGGTGAGCCTGTCATAGGACTCCGCGGCGGAGTTGTAGACCGCGTAATAACCGGTCACCCAGGAGTTCGATGAGATCGTGGCACCCTGGTTCTCGGCGTCGCGACCCAGTGCATTGGTGCTCGGGCCGGATCCTCCGAATGAGATCTCCTGGACCACCAGGTCGGCCTCCGGTGCGAGACCGGCATACTTCCCATCTTGGCCAACGTCCGAGGATCTCCAGCTACCGTCCCCGAGCACGGTCCCCGATACGTGGGTTCCGTGGCCATCCGGGTCGGCCTCCCCGTCGTTGTCGTAATCGAAGTACTCGACGATGCGCCCCGAGAAGGCGGGATGGGTGGTATCGAGTCCGGTGTCTGCCACGGTCACGGTCACGTTCTGACCCGTGAATCCCTCGAACCTATCGCTGGTGGGGTTGTAGGACCACAGAGCGTGGCCATCCTCCGAGATGAAGGCCCCGTCCAAGTTCTGCCGTGCGTTCGCGATCCTGGCGTCGTTGTCGTTGATGGGCTCCAATGGCATCCATGGCTCCACCCATCGGATCCCCAGTGAGGCCTCGGCCACCAGGGCGGGTATGGCCGACGCCCGGACGGTCACGACGACCTGGTCGTGGTCGATCAGGATCGGTCGCCCTCCATCAGCCCGTACGAGGGAGGCAATGATATTGGAACGGGTGGCGTCCCAGGTGAGGAAGGTAACGTCCATGGGCCCATCTGACCGCAGGTCCTTGTGGATGCCTGGATATATCCTGTACGCGGGATGGACCGGGCCGACGTAGCGGACGTGCTCCGTTCCCTCCAGGTCCTCGACGGCTCCCTTCGGGACCTTGGCGAAGAAGGCATGGTCGGGGAGGTACTGGAGCAGCACCACACCGATGTCCTCCACCTTCGAGATCCAACCGGAGAGCACGGGTCCGTCGAACTGCACGACGTAGTAGGGATGGGTCGAGCGGGCATGAAGCCATGATGGTCCAGGCACGGGTTCCCGGACCGGGTCGAAGGTGCCGACCTGGAGGTAGAGCAGCACGCTGTCCGAGGACGGGTCGTCGAGGCTCCCGCCGGAGGCCCCGGTTCCACTGGAGGAGTGGACCATCGCCGGACTGGCCATGAGCATCAGGATGACTATGAGAAGGACAGCACCCATCCTCATCGGATATCGCCAAGTCCAGGTAGCCAGAGTATTCTAATTAAGTTTTCCCCATTAGGTTCTGGGAGGGTGAACGGCTCTCCTCATGGTCAGCGGAGATCGCGTCTTCGACGCAGACCCACCACGACGGCGAGGGTCGCAAGGGCGATCAGCAGCGCCACCGGACCGAAGCCAGGTGAGGTCTTGAGGACCAGGGGTTCGACGTTCACCTGGGTCGAGGCACGGTTGTTGTCCTCGTTGAGCTCATCGACGTCGCCGGTGAAGTCCACCGTGGCGGAGAGCTCGTGAAGGCCCGTGACGTTCGCGTTCCAGCTGGTCGTCAGCGTCTCGAGGGCGCCAGGCAACATCTCGGGGATGTAAAGGGGTTGTCCCATGGGCGCACCGTCGATGAAGAACTGGACGTAGATGTCCTTGGCACCGGTCTCGCCCAGGTTCTCGACCGAGATGATGAGCTGGACAAGGGTGCCCTCGTAGATATCGACCTCGGATATCTCCAGAAGACCGTTGCGGACGACCAGGTCCGCGCGGGTTAGGATCGTGACCTTGACGGTGCCCTCGGAGGTCGCCTGGGGCGGTGGTCCGTATCGGGCCACGATGCGCACGTCGTGATCGCCACCAGGCGTCTCCCGGTTGGTATGAACGACCAGGGTTAGGTCCACCGTCCCGAAGGCCGGCACCGATACGGTGTCGGACTCGATGTCGAAGGTCCAGAGGGATGGCAGGTCGGGGAAAATGATCTTCACGTCCTCGACGCCGTTGCCCATGTTGCGCAACCTGAGGTCCACCCTGACGTCCATTCCCTGGGTCACCATCGTATCCTCGTAGGTTATGGACATCTCCAGGTCGTGGTACTGCAGCACGTTGAAGGTGAAGTTCTGCTGTAATCGGTCCCCTCCGGACGGGATGGCCGCCAGCGAGAAATCGCTGTCTCCCGATTCCGCACCCTGTGGAACGGTGAAGGAGACATTCACCGTCGTCCAGCCATAGCCTGGAACGGTGACGTTGGGCAGTTCGAAACCCGCAGCCCATTCCGGGGTCGGGGCTCCCAGGGACAGGACGTAGTTGACCGGGCCGTTGCCCCGGTTGTCGATGGTGACAGGGAAGGTGTGTTGGGACCCCACCTCTCCCTCCTCGTCGCGGATGGAGACCGTGTAATAGTTGTCGTAGAACTGGATCACCTCGGCGCTCAGTGTCACCTTGGCCTCAATCCCGGACTTCGTGCTCCTCACGGTGACGGTGAACTCCTCCGATGTCCCCGCGAAGGCTGGGTTCGGGGCCGCCAACCTGAGGACCGTCTCACCGTTGGACCGGTGCTCCAGGACAAGGTAGGGCTCCGGGATGGTGGGGAACCAGCCCGCGTCGAAGCCTGTCGGCATGAGCAGCTCGTACCGGTCGGGTCCGTTGCCAGGGTTGTTGATGCGCAGGGTGAAGTCGGATTCATCTCCCGGAAGCATCTCAAGATGGGACCGTGGGGCGCTGAGCTCGAGCCCGAATATCTGGTTGACCACTGTAGTGAGCTTGAGGCTGCGTATCTTGGTGGTGTTCCCCAGGGAATTGGCCGTGAAGGTGATCTCCGCGAACTCGCCGGCGGTGGCGTTGCTGGGTGCGATGACGGTGACGATGACGGGTGTGGTGCTGCCCGCGTCGAGGGCGAAGGTGTCGGCAACCAGCTGGGCCGACCAGCCGGGTGGCGCCGATGTTATGGAAACACGGAACTCGTCAGGGACGTTCCCCCTGTTGCGCACCGTGAGGTTGAAGTCAATAAGATCCCCCGGGTCGACGTGGACCTCAGCCTCCTTGACGGACACGCGCACATCGTAGCCC
>JAUVEQ010000149.1 GCA_030594725.1 Methanobacteriota archaeon | reverse complement strand
AGACCCGGCCTCTTATGTTGATGCCGTCGGACTGCCAGAGCAGGCAGGGTGTGCCGTTCCAGTCAACGATCGTGACCTTCTTGTCGTTGCGGGTCGGTCCCAGCCCCAGCTCCTCGGTCATTTCGGACCATACGCCCTGTGCCGACATCACCCTGTAATGAATGTCAGCGTTGCCGGGCTTGACGGGGTCGTCGTGGCTCCAGGCCACGTGGAGCTCCCCTCCGATGGAGACGAGGCTCGGCTCGGTGTCCTTTCCAGGCTTGCCCCCGCTGATGTTGGTGATCGGACCCCAGGTGGTGCCATCGAAGGAACGTATCAGGATCTCGATGTCAGGGTCGTCGGTGGAGAAGTTCCCTTGGGTCGGCGCCCTGCCCTGCCATGCGACCCAGAGCTTGCCGTCGTGGACCGTCCCGATCCCTCCGGCCGAGATACCTCCGTCAGGGGTCTCGCAGATGGTCCTGGGCTGGTCCCAGGTGTCGGTTGCAGGGTCGTAGATGCGCAGCACGACGGCGAAGGTGTTATTTTCCGACCAGGCGTGGCTGTTCCAGAAGACATAGAGCCGTCCATCGTAGGCCGTCATACGGGGATGATGGCCATAGGCCTCGGGCTTCACGCCCTCGGTGGAGATGTTGAAGGGCTCGGTGAACTCTCCGTCCCGCCAGAACCTGATCTGGGCGTCCTCGTTCTCGGGATACTCGTGGGGCTGGGTCCCGTCGGGGTTCGGCCAGTGGGTGTAGTCCGTCTCCCAGAGGAACGCCACGCTGTCACCCAACACCTCTGCCGAGGGAATCTCATCGTTCATGATGTCGTTGGTTGCGGGCTGGGGGGAGAGGTTCACGAACTCCACGAGGTCGGGAAGGGTCTCCTCCACGGGGGAACCCACCATGGAGAGCATGGGCAGGGCCACCAGGAGAATAGCCAGCAGGGCCGCCGAGAGTGGGCGTACAGACTGCACGACGATAGAACGGAGGGTGATGGTATATAAGCAGATTGGTATGGTACTGTTCGCGCCAACCAATCCCGGTGACCGTACCCGTGCTACCCGGGCCCAGTCCTCTCCGCCCGCTCCCATGCCTGCTCGAAGCCTGGCACGTTGGTCTGGGGGCCCTGACGCTCCACCACGAAGCTGGCCGTGGCCGCCCCGAGGAGCAGGCAGTCCCTGGGCTCCAGGCCCCTCCAGAGGCCTGAGTAGTAACCGCCCCGGAAGGCGTCACCGGCCCCGGTGGTGTCCTCGACGGGGTCGGCGGGGACCATCGGCACCTCTACAGAGCCCTCATGGTCCATCAATGCGGCTCCCTCTCTGCCCCTGGTGATGAGGAGGCTGTCCACCATGTCCAGAAGGTCCTCGGGGGCTGCCAGACCCGTGTGCTCGAGCGCCCTCCTCAGCTCCGGTTGGTTAAGGAACAGCATGTCGGCCAGTTCCAGCATCTCGACGAAGGTATCGGGGCTCCACTTGTAGTGGAGCTCCTGCCCTGGATCGAAGCACACGGTCTTGCCCAGACGTCCCGCTTCCCTCGCCACCCGCAGATGATAGTCGGGGTTGCCCGTTGCGAGATGGACGATGCCCGCGGTCTCGATCGAATGGGTCTGCAGGTCAAGCCCGTCGGCCACGTCCATGGGTCCCTGGATGACGAATGCCATCTGGTTCTCGTTCCCGTCGGAGAAGATGAAGCATTCGGGGGTCGGGTACCCCTCCACCTCGGTGAGGTCCTCAAGGTCCATCCCGGAACCGCGGAGGTCCTCGTGGAACTGGGCGGGGAAGCCCTTCCCGATGAAGCTTGCCAGGGCCACCGGCACCCCCTGCCTGGCCGCAACCACGGCGACGTTCGCGGCCGTGCCTCCCCAGAGGTGTCGGAACCCCTCGATCTGAATGGATTGGTTCATGGGCGGGAACGAGGGGACCAGGGTGATGTGGTCCACATTGGTGTGGCCGAACACCGAGACGAAGTTCTCCCGGACCAATCAGGTGCCCTCCTTCCAGGAGGCGAGGTAAGCGCACTGGGCGTCGGTCAGCTTGTCCACATCGACACCGTTCGCTTCGAGGGCCGCCCAGGCCACCATCTCGTCGATGGCCCTCGGCACGGAATGGACGCCCGGGGCCAGCGTGTCCCGGTTCTTGACGATGTGCTCCACGGACAGGGCCTGGATGGCGAAGGACATGTCCATTATCTCCACTGGATGGCCCTGGCCGACGGCCAGGTTCACAAGCCTTCCCTTGGCCAACACGTCGATCCTTCGGCCATCGGCAAGCACGTACCGGGTGACGTCGTCACGCACCTGACGCTCCTCCTCTGCGATATCGGCCAAGCCCGCCAGGTCCAGCTCGATGTCGAAGTGGCCCGCATTGGCGACCACGATGCCGTCCTTGGCCACCCGGAAGTGCTCGGGCCGCACCACGCCGCTGCAACCGGTGACCGTCACCAGGAAGTCGGCCTCGGCTATCGCCTCGTCCATGGGAGCCACGTCCATGCCGTCCAAGAGGGCCTCGGTGGCCCGGACCGGGTCGACCTCGGTCACCGTCACGCGGGCACCCATGCCCTTGGCCCGCATCGCGATGCCCCGGCCGCACCATCCGTATCCAGCAACGACCATGCGTCGACCCGCCAGCAGCAGGTTGGTGCCGACCATGATACCTTCAAGGGTGCTCTGGCCGGTGCCGTACCGGTTGTCGAAGAGGTGCTTCATCTTCGCGTCGTTCACATCGATCACGGGGTACTTCAAGGCGCCATCCTTCTCCATCGCCTTAAGGCGAACGATGCCCGTCGTGGTCTCCTCGCAACCGCCCCAGACACCCTCAAGGAGGTCGGACCTGGTGGTGTGGAGCAGCGTGACAAGGTCACCTCCGTCGTCGACGGCCACCTGGGGAGCCAGGTCAAGCACCGAGTTCAGGTGTGAGTAGTAGTCCTTCTCGGTCTCGCCGCGGCAGGCGTAGGTGGCCAGCCCGAAGTGCTCCCTGAGCGCAATTGAAACGGAGTCATCCGTGGACAGGGGGTTGCACGAGGCGAGGCTCACCTGGGCTCCCGCCTCCTCGAGGCTCAGGGCCAGCATTCCGGTCTTGGCCTCCACGTGGAGGGCCATCCCGATCCGGACGCCCATCAGGGTGCCCTCGCGTATCAGTCGCTCCCTGACGCCTGCCAGCACGGGCATGTGGTCACGAGCCCACTCAAGTCGTCTTACCCCCCTCTCGAGCAGGGATCCGCTGGACCCATCATCCTCATCGATGCGCAAACACTCGTCCTCCGATCCGGACCAAGGCCTTGGCGGGATATGAAATCACCGGAGCCAAAGCCCCACCCAGAAAACAACGACCGGGAAACCTATATAAACTGGAAGGCTTTATAAGACCCTCGTGAGGGTCCATAAGGCATACGTGGCCATAGTAGCAGTCCTTATGATTGCAACCATCGCACCAGGTTGCTTAGAGGATTCGGAGAACGTCCCACCCCGTGCCATATTCGAGAGCACGGTGTCCTCGGTGAACGTGGGCGATGTGGTCAGCTTCGACGCAACCAACTCATCGGACAAGGACGGCTCCATCACAAGCTTCCACTGGGATTTCGGAGATCAATCCGAGCAAATGGGGCAGACGGCGATCCATGTTTACAATGATTTTGGGATATTCAACGTGACCCTGACGGTCACCGACGACCTGGGCAAGAAGAGCATATTCGTCCAGACCATCATCGTGAATGCCCTTCCCAGGGCGGTCATCGGTGCGAACCCCGAGGTCCAGTTCATCAACGAGGCCATCGCCTTCTCCGGAGAGAGCTCGACGGACGCTGATGGGAACATCGCCTCCTTCCTGTGGGACTTCGGCGACGGGAACGGTTCCACCCAGCCCAACCCCCAGTACACCTACGAACAGGTCGGCAGCTACATGGTCACCCTGACCATCACCGACAACAGGGGAGCCCAGTCCGTCGACACCAGGTTCGTGCGCATCAAGTTCAGGAGCTACGACGTGAACTTCACCTCGGTGGGGGCCAACTTGGACAACCAGAGGAAGTTCACCGCCGTTGGCACCACCTCGGTGTTGAACATCACGATCGAAGTGGACAATCTGAACATGGTGCGGTTCCGGCTCTCGTGGAGGGACCTGGACAAGCCCATCGGCGGCGATCCCAATGACATCTTCCGGATGACGGTGACGCCCCCCAACGGGGACGCCTTCTCCGCGAACGGTACCTCCGAGAACCTGACACTGATGTTCCCGCTGGCGAGCGTGCCCTTGAACCGCACCATGGATGGAAGCAGCTCCAACTCTGTCTACCTTGAGGTGATGGAGACCATGGGTTCCGAGCTCGGCAAGGGGATATGGCTCGTGTCGATAGAGGCTATCGAGTGCGGCGGCTTCCGCGACGAGGAGAACACCTGGATCAACGATCCCGGCAACTTCTGGGACCTGGCGGTCCATTACGAGTCCTTTGACGTGGATGTATCAGAATCCTAGGACCACCTACACTTGCGGGGAGTCCACACATTTATCATAGTTAATTGTATTTCTGCTGACGCCGACGTAGCTTAGTGGCCTAGAGCAGCCGGCTTGTAACCGGCAGGACAGGGGTTCAATTCCCCTCGTCGGCTCATTTATTTTCTCCTACTCTCCACTCCCACTCTCCTCTCCCACTCTCCTCTCCCACTCTCCTCTCCCTCTCTCCTCTCCCTCTCTCTCTCTCCCTCCACATGCATGACGGGCCCGGCAAAGGGATATTATCCGCTCGGTCCCATCACCCCCCGATGACGGAGACCCCACGCAAGGTCGCCATCCTGGCCCACGACCGATTCGGACCCTTCACATCCAAGACGGCCCTGGCCCTCATCCGGTACGGCTCTGACGAGGTGGTGGCCGTGGTGGACCGGTCCAAGGAGGCCGGCGACGCGTCGGAGTACATCGGAAGCGTTGGCGATGGCATCCCCGTCGTGACCCGGTTGGAAGAGGCCCTCGCCATGGGCCCGGATACCATCGTGTTCGGGTGGGCTCCCGAGGGCGGAGGGCTCCCCGAGCACGACCGGGAGGACCTGCTCGCTGCATTGGGGTCCGGGATGGATGTGGTGTCGGGCCTCCACGTGCTCTTGGGCGACGACCCGGACTTCCAACGTGCGGCGGAAATGGGCGGGGGCAGCATCACGGACCTACGACGACCTCCCGCGCGCAAGCGACTGATGAACGGGGACGTGGCCTACAAACAGGCCCCCGTGGTGCTGGTCACTGGCACCGACTGCTCCACGGGCAAGATGACCGTCGCGGTGGAGATGGTCCGGGAGGCCCGGTCCCGCGGGATCGACGCCGCCTTCGTCGCCACCGGACAGACCGGCATCCTGATCGGATGCGACGCCGGGGCTCCCATCGATGCCATCACGGGCGACTTCATGGCCGGCGAGATGGAGGCCCTGGTGATGGAGGTGGACGAGAGGGAGCCCGACCTGATAGTGGTCGAGGGCCAGGGTGCCCTATCCCACCCGGCGTACGGTGCGGTCGCCCTGGCGATCCACCAGGGATGCTACCCCGACGCCCTGGTCATGTGCCATGATCCCCTGAGGCCGTACTACAAGGCCTTCTCCGACGAGCGGCACAAACCCATCATCCCGTTCCTGGGAGGGGAGATCGCCCTTGCAGAACGTGTGCTTCTCAACACCAGCATGGGAGAGGTTGCGGTGGTGGCCCTGATGACCGCGGCCCTGAGCCCCGGAGAGAGGGCACGCCAGATCGAGATGGTCCGGGAGACCATGGGACTGGATGCCGCCGACATATTCCGAGAGGGGCCCGGTCCCATGCTCGACGGAGTGCTCCGGTCCCTGGGCGGGAGCTGGGGGAGTGATGGATGAGGTTCCAGGCGTTCACGAGGCAGATGCACCTCGCACAACCCTTCGTCATCTCCGCGGGTCCCCAGGACGTGGCGGACAATGCCTTCGTGCGCCTTGACGGCGACGGGCACTGGGGCCTCGGGGAGGGCGTGCCCAGCCCCCGCGTCACCGGAAAGTCGCTCGAGGACGTGCTTGCCTTCATCGCCCCCCACGCGAAGATGATGCAACCCGTCTCACCCGATGGTGCCATGAGGATGGCCCAGGGTCTGGCGGATGCCGTACAGTCCGGGAAGGTGGACCCGGGGCCCGGGCCCGCCGCCCTGGACCTGGCCCTTCTCGACATCGCCGGTCGGTCGAACGGCTACTCCGCCCGGGAGCTCCTCGGGCTCCCCCTGGAGGCCTCTATTGTCACCAGCATAACCGTTTCCTTCGGACCCATGGAGGACATGGTGATCGAGGCCGAGGAGCACGTGCGCAAGGGCTACAACGTCCTCAAGGTCAAGCTCGGTTCGGAACTCCTCGCGTCCTCCAGGCTCCTAAGGGCGCTGCGGGACACGATCCCCCAGGCGACGATACGAGTGGATGCGAACGAGGCCTGGAGCCTGAAGACGGCCTTGGCCATGGTCCCGTTGCTGGAGAGGCACGAGGTGGAGCTCCTGGAGCAACCCCTGGGGAGGGAGGAGCACGATGCCATGGCGGAGCTTGTCAAGCAGTCCTCGGTCCCCATCGTGGCCGACGAGATGGTCCAGGGTCCTGCGGACGTGGAGATGATCGGTCGGCTCGGCCTCGCCCACGGCATCAACATCAAGCTGCAGAAGGTGGGTGGCCTCTCCGTGGGCGCCCGGATGGCGAAGCGGGCCCGGGAGCTGGGCCTTCGGGTGATGGTCGGGTGCTTCATCGAATCGGGCGTGGGCATAGCGGCCGCCGCCCAGCTCATCGGGTTGTGCGATTGGGCGGACCTGGACGGCCACATACTCCTGCGGGACAACCCGGTCCCTGGACCTCCCATCGAGTTCGGCGTGGTGTCGACCCCTCCCGAGGCGGGGATCGGTCACGGCGCCACGGAGCTGGACCTGGACGCGCTCATGGACCTGTGAGGCCGACAGTGATATCAATACCATCGGCTGGTACCCATTGCGACCGGAGGTCGGACCGTGGGCGAGAGGGTGACGAGGTTGAAGGAGCAGGCGATCGAGGACGAGGGGGAGATGGTAGCGATCCTCAAGAAGGTGAGGTACGTCACCTTGGCCATGTGCCAGGACGAAGAGCCATACCTGGCCACCGTGAGCCACGGATACGACGGCGAGAGGAATGCCATCTACTTCCACTGCGCCTTCGAGGGCAAGAAGATAGACATCCTCAAGGCCAACAGCATGGTGTGGGGCGAGG
>JAUVEQ010000317.1 GCA_030594725.1 Methanobacteriota archaeon | reverse complement strand
GCTCGCCGATCGGCGAGGCCGAGAGCGGGGGCCGTGTCAGCCTGAACGGCCTCGCCCTGCTCTGCGCCTATCAGGTCACCGGGACCCAGGAGTACCTGGACCGGGCGATAGCCTGCGGCGACCTGGTCGTTGCCAGCACCGAGGCCACGGCATCCTACGTTGTGGACCGCACCGGCGTTCTGGTCACCGATGCGGGCGGAGGCTTCCCCAACGCCCAGCCGGGAAAGGTGGACGACACCTACCTGCCCGCTTACACCGGTACGCTACGGTTCAACCTCTGGGAGAGCCTGCAGGGCATCTGGCTCATGTCCGAGCTGTTCAAGGAGACGGGCGTGGCCAAATACCAGAACAGCGCTCTGCTCATCGACCGGATGGTGGGCAACCGGTTCTACGTGGGCGGCGAGGCCCTGACGGGTCTGGTCGAGTACGTCACCCTTCCCGACAACGGGAACTGGGCCCAGAGTGGAAGGGCCTCCACCTCGGACCACGCACTCCTGCTCAAGGTGATATCCGTCGCCTCACTGGACGCTCCGAACCTCTGGAGGGACCGGTACGACATCATCACCTACGTCCGCGGCACCCAGTTGCCGGACGGTTCCTTCGACGACAAGAACACGTTGCCCAACCAGGATGGGCCCAGCGAGACCAAGCACGCGGTGATGATCACCGCCCTGTACGATCTCGGACGGCCCCAGGAAGGCAGGGAACTGGCAGATTGGGTGATCTCCCAGCAGAAACCCGACGGCTCCTTCGACTGTCCCCACGACAAGGACACCATAGGCGACACCGCTACGGCCGCCCTCGGGGTCCTGCCCATCGGGAACGTGACCTCGGGAGGCGATGCGCTGAACTGGTTGATCGGCCAGCAGAGGACAGATGGCAGCTGGAACGCGATCCCCGGCCTGGACGTCGTCACCTCGCGCATTCTCTCCACCCAGTGGACCATGCTAGCCCTCCACGCGGGCCTCACCAACTACAACCTCGCTCTCGACGGGTCAACCATCACCGCTGACCCCATCTGGGAGGGGGACCCGGCCCGCGTGATGGGTTTCACCATCAACCTTACCGTGAAGAACCAGGGCCTGGTGGGGGTCACCGGTGCCAACGTCAAGATATTCGACGGACCCCATGAGGACAGGGTTCTGGCGAACCAGAGCACCATCGACGTTCCCGCCCTGGGAGAAGCATCCGCCAGCCTGGCCTTCAGGCCCGACATCCGGGGGCCCCACGAGGTCCATGTATGGGTGGACTATGCTGATGGGGGCGAGTTCCGCAACCGGGACAACAACGCCTCCATCCAGGTGAACCTGAACCGGGAACCCACGGGCGGCATCGGCACGCCCCTGCAGGACCAGCTGTTCGGATTCGGAGGATCCATCCAGTTCCTGGCTGTTGACATAGTGGACATGGACAACGACCCCGTGAACTTGACCTGGACGGACGACGTCACCGGTTTCCTGTCCCACGAGGAGAACTTCAGCATGGTGCTGATCCCGGGCGACCATCACGTTATCCTGACCTTCGAGGATGGGAACGGACCAAGCACGAGGACGAACGTGTCCTTCTCGGTGCGGCAGAACATCCCGCCCACCGTCCGCATATCGGTCCCGGCCGACGAAGCCCGGTACTTCGATTACCAGACCGTCGTGTTCGACGCCTCTGCCAGCTCCGACGCCGAGGGTCATTACCTCACGTACACCTGGGTGTCGGACAAGGCGGGCGTGCTTGGCTACGGGGACAAGATCTCCCGGAAGTTGGGTCCCGGTGTCCACGTCATCACGGTGTGGGTCGACGATTCCTGGGCCAACGTGACCAAGAACGTGACCATCCGGATCGTGGAGACCTTCCCGCCCAACGTGGTGATAGCCAGCCCGGCGCACGGCCAGATATACGTGACCACCACCAGGGTGAGCTTCGACGCCAACGGGACGTTCGATCCCGACTCGGACATCCTGGAGTACTTCTGGACGAGCAACATAAACGGCCTGCTCTCGGAACGGCCCCAGTTCCTGACCAAGCTCAGCGTGGGCCACCACTTCATCACCCTGTCGGTGGACGACGGGAACTACAACGTCTCCACTACCATCGAGATCGACGTGTCCGACAACAGGGCACCCATGGCCATAATATCCTCCCCGGAGCACGAGGCCAGCTACTACTCCCTCGATCCAATCGAGCTGAACGCTTCCGCTTCGTACGACCTGGAGGACCCCCTCACGTACTTCTGGGTCTCGAGCAGGGAGGGCACTCTGGGCAACGAGCCCATCATCACTCTCTTCCTGGCGCGCGGCGAGCACACCATCACCCTCTGGGTGAACGACGGCCACGGCCACAACATATCCTCCTCGGTGGAGGTGACGATCCTCAACCTGGGCCCGACGGCGGGCATCTCCTCACCCGAACCGGGCACGGTCTTCACGACCGCTATCCCGGTGCAGTTCATGTCGGACACCTCCTTCGATCCCGAGGGCGACAAGCTGACGTACGAGTGGTACCTGCGCCCCTCGGATGGCGAGTGGACCCAGATAGGCACCACCGCACGATTGGAGCGGACCTTCAAGACCCAGGGCCACTACGATGTCAAGCTGGTGGTGTCCGACGATAAGGAGACGGACGAGATCACCTCCACCTTCCAGGTCAAGATGTCCACCGAGGTGGACGGCAGCGAGGATGACATCTTGTCCAACCCGGTCTTCCTTGGGGCCATCGCGCTCGGGATAATCATCGCTCTGGTGGTGGTCTTCTTCCTGTTGAAGGCCCGTGATTGACGGGGACGGGGACTGACGGGGACCGAGGGATCAGGACGCTCCCTTGGACGTTCCCTCGGCCAGCCTCTGCTGGGCCAGCAGGGCAGCTCCCGTGGCCGTGACGGTCTGGGGCAGTTCCGGCACCGCCAGCTTCACTCCCAGCTCCTCCTCCAGGGCCTGGACCATCCCGATGTTCCGTGCAGGTCCCCCGTCGAAGAACACGACCTCCTTCACCCCGACCTTCTTCGCCATCGAGGCCAGGCGCCGGGCCACGGCCTTGTGGATCCCCGCCACGATGTCCTCCTTACCGTATCCCTCGGTGATGAGGGTAGCCACCTCGGACTTGGCGAAGACCAGGCAGGTGGTGGTTATCGGCACGGGGTCCTTGGAGGTCAGGGACACGGGCCCAAGCTCGTCCAGGGGGATCTCGAGCACACGGGCGAGGACCTCGAGGAACCTGCCAGTGCCCGCTGCGCACTTGTCGTTCATCTGGAAGTTGGCGATCTGGAGGTCGTCATCCAGCGCGATGACCTTGGTGTCCTGGCCGCCTATGTCTATGATGGTCCGCACCCCCAACTCCCGGCCCACCCAACGGGTGCCGGCAGCGTTGGCGGAGATCTCGCTCACCGTGCTGTCGGCGGTGGAGGCCACCCGTCGGCCGTAGCCGGTGGACACGGTGTACTCGACGTCCTCCCTGCTCAATCCAGCCATGCCAAGGGACCTGTCGAGGGTGCTGGCGGCGGTGGCGTCGTGGTCGGGTCCCGTGGGGAGGATGGCATGGCCCACCACTTCGTGGTCGCGCATCACCACGCACTTGACGTAGGTCGAGCCCAGGTCCAGGCCCGCAGTGACGGTCAACGCGCCACCCCCTGGTCACGGCGCTTGCTGGGTGCCAGTATCGCGGCCCCCAGGGCACCGATCAGGTGAGGGTCATCGGGCACGACGACCCGGTGGTTGATGCGCTCCCTCAGAAGGTCCACCACCTGCTCGTTCCGGGCCACACCTCCCGCGAAGACCACATCGCCGCGAACGGCCAGGGTCTTGGCGAGGGAGGCCATGCGCTTCGCCACCGCGGTGTTGAGGCCCGCTATTATGTCGGACTTGGACTGGCCCCGGGCCACCGCGGACACCACCTCCGACTCGGCGAACACCGTGCACGAGCTGTTTATGGAGGACGCGCATAGG
>JAUVEQ010000347.1 GCA_030594725.1 Methanobacteriota archaeon | reverse complement strand
GGGCTCCCCGTCATATCCGGCCAAAATCCACAGTGGGCGGATAAATACCTTTGTACGGATGGACGCTCAAATAAGCATCACGAGATGGAGCTCATCAGAGCCAATCTCCACCGTTCTTCCCGGAATCGGCGCGGACGAACTCGTCGGCAGCAGCACCCTCGGCCAGTAGCTCCTTGGCCCTCGGGCCCAGTCCTGCCAGCAAGCGAGCTCCCGCCAGAACGGCGTCCTCCATCGAGCCATATCGGCCCTGCTTGACCTCGGCCTCCAGCTTCTCCACTACCCAGGGAGGGAGATCAACGGTGACACGCCTGGACGAAGCCGATGTTGCCATGTTCGGCCCATGGGTCGTGAGGGTTGATATCGATACCGGTGGTGTAGTGGGTGCCAAGCTACGGCGAAACCTATTTCATGGACCCGGAGCTGGAATACAATGGACCCCGAGGAGGGTCCGGAGGTCTTCTCATGGAACGGCAAGTGGCCAGCGTGGCAAGGGTTGTTGAGGGCTTGCATGTGACCGATGGTGCGGGCGTGCGGCTCAACAGGATCATCGGCTCTCACGAGCTGGGCGACATCGACCCCTTCGTGCTCCTGGACGAGTTCCGGAGCGATGACCCCGACGACTACATCGCGGGCTTCCCATGGCACCCCCACCGGGGCATCGAGACCATCACATACATGGTCGAGGGAGCCTTCCGTCACGATGACTCCAAGGGCGGAGGAGGAGTGCTCTCAACAGGCGAGTGCCAGTGGATGACCGCGGGTGGCGGGATCCTGCACCAGGAGATGCCCGAGATGAAGGAGGGCCACCTCTGGGGCTACCAGCTGTGGCTAACCCTGGCCAAGAAGGACAAGTTCCTTCCCCCCAGGTACCAGCACCTGACGGACGACCGCATGCCCACGGTGGAGCAGGACGGCCTCACCGTGAAGATAATCGCCGGGTCCTACGCCGGGAACTCCGGACCCGCCGAGACCTCGTACCCCATCGACTACTTCGATGCGAGGCTTGGCCGAGTTGGGAGGTTCGAGCACGTTGTCAAGGAGGAGCAGGACAAGTTCCTCTACGTCCACAGCGGCGCTGTCGTGATCGATCCCGACGGCGAGGCCGTGGAGGTGCGCAAGGGACATCTTGCCATCCTGGGAGAGGGTATCCACGTGGTCATCACCGGCAAGGAGGAGGGATCGGGCTTCCTGTTCCTCGCAGGGGTCCCCCATCGGGAACCGATAGTGAAGGGCGGTCCCTTCGTCATGAACACGCAAGAGGAGATCCAGCAGGCCTTCGAGGACTATCGAAGAGGGACCCTGTTCTAGCTGGGCTTTCGGGCACGCACCATCTCCACGACGGGCTTGTCCCACAGTCTCTTGGACCCCACGATCTCGAGGCCCGCCTCCTCGAACAGGCCCCTCAGGTCCTTGGTCTTGAAGTTGGACCAGTACTTGGGTCTCCCGTACTTGATGACCCACCGGGACAGCTTGAGGTACTCGATTGCCCCGGAGTCCCCGTAGGCGTACGTGACGGAGATGAACTCGCCCCCATCGCGGAGGACCCTTGTTCCTTCCTTGATCGCCTGGAGGGGCCGTGCCATGGTCTGGAGGGCGTTGACGCACACCACCCTGTCGAAGGACCCGTCGGCGAACGGTAGGTTGTATGCATCCTCGACGAGGAAGGTGACGTTCTCAAGGCCCGAGGCCTCCAGTTTCCCTTCGGCCACCGCTATCATGTCCTCGGAGATATCGATACCCACGATCGCCGAGACCTTGGGAGCTATGTGCAGGGCGATGTTCCCGGTGCCCGTGGCGATATCCAGCACCAGGTCGTTCTCGTCGACGAGGCCCTCCATCCCCGCCTTGAACGCCTTGTACTGCTCCATGAAGGCTGCGCTGACCCAGTCGTCGTACTGGGGAGCGACCTTGCTCCAGAACATGACCTCGTCCCGCTTCCTCCTCTCATCGGTGGGTGTGGGTTGCGCACTCATCCGAGTGTATCCAAGAAGCCCGTTCAGAAGTAATTGGTCACTGATTCGGGGCGTTCATGGCGTGAGCGCCCTCTTGATCATGGGCAGGGACCGGCCCTCAGATCTCCATGTACCTCTTCGTTGGCCAGTCGGACCATCCCACGTAGGTAGCCAGCTCCCTGAGCCAGTCGTTGGCGTCGTAGCCGGTGATCTCCCAGAACTCCTCGGTCTTGTAGTCGGAGACGATGTCCCTGGTGACCTCGAGCCATATCGGGAAGTCGGCCGGAATGGCCCCGAAGAGCAGGGTGACCAGGAGCCCGTTCTTGAATCCCAGCTTGCCTCCGTCCATGGGTCCGGGTATCGGCTGCGGCTTCAGATTGGCCGCGTGGCTGATGACCCCCGTCTTCAGTCCCTCCATCCCCGTGATGAAGCTGAGCCTTGAGGAGAGGCGAGGGAACCAATCGCTTCCCACGAAGTCGCTTATCTCGTCGAAGTACTCGCTCCCTTTCGGATAGGTAGGCACGCAGTACACGCTGGTCGTTCGTGCCTCGAACAGGGCCGCGGACGTGCCGGTGTACGTGAAGAGGTCCGGGATGCCGTCGTCCAGGAGGACGTCGATCTGCTGAAGGTCGATCACACCATCGATAAGGTTGTCCAGTACCCTCTGGGTGTCCTCCTCGTCGCCGACCTTCGGGTCGAGCCAGAGGTGGGGGATGACCAGGGGGCGCTCGGGGGTGAGGCCCGCCATGATGTCGGGGATATCTATCGGCCCCAGGGGCCAGTGCGCCTGCATCCAGGCCTGCTCATCGGCGTCCGTGACGGCGTACTTGAGGAACGGATAGAGTGCCTGGGAGAGGAGCTCGATGGGGAAGGGGTTGAGCACCTCCTCGCGGATCTCCTTCTTGCTGTAACCCTTGAAGCACTGGGCGAAGTGTTCGTTGCTGAGGGGGAAGAGGGCTATCCGGGAGTGCTTGAACTCGAAGGAATGGTCCACCTCCCGGCGCTCGATGTACTGGTTGATGACCTCCCTGGACTTGTACTGGATGTGGGTGAAATCGTTGTTCGAGATCTTCCGGGCCACGCGAAGGAGCCTTCCCAGCACCGGGGCCACGGTCCTCGGGCCCTGGAGGGAGAGGGCGCTTCGTTGTGGCAGCACGGTGAAGACCCAGAAGATGGTCGAGGAGGGAAGGCAGTACGCAAGGTGCTGGATGATCTCGGGGGTGAGCCCTCCCCCGGTGCCACCGTCGGCGGTGTGCATGATGACGACGATCGCTGGATGCTCATCCGCGATGGGCTTGTAAAGGTTCTTCGCCAGGTTCTCCACCACGTCCCTGTTGAGCATGGCTTTGGCGGCCCGCCCCGGCCTGCCACCGGCTCCCCTCGACATGCCCTTGGCGACGGAGGAGAGGGATATCTTCTGTTCCTGGGGGATGTTCTTGAAGAAGCCCTCCCTGGTGGGATCGGTGCTGGTGTCCACGATGAAGGTCAGGGGTCTGTCGGAGTGGGCCCGGATGGCCCTGGCAAGGCACTGGTACCTATCGACCACATCGAACTCCAGCACCTTGTCCACGCCATCGGACAGGATGCGGGA
>JAUVEQ010000017.1 GCA_030594725.1 Methanobacteriota archaeon | reverse complement strand
GGTCTGGGCCGTGATGGCCTCGTAGGCATCCATGGTGAACAGGTTGTAGCCGATGTTGCCGGCGGCATCCTTCGCACTCGCCACGATCTTGTAGATCCCGTACTCTGACGGCGTCCACAGCGCGGTTGGCGTGGTGGAAGTTATGAGCTGCATCGAGGTGTCGGGAGCGGTGATGTTCCAAGAGTACTCGACAATCCCGACGTCGTCGGTGGATCCCGTCGAATCGAGAGTATACTCGACGAATCCTTCCCATACAACATCTGCACCAGGCCTGTCCTCCGGTCCTGCGACGTTGGGGGCCTCTTCATCGGCTGCGGATGCCGAGAGTGCTCCCAAGGTGAGGAGTCCGAACAAGACAAACAAGCTAAGTAACACTACGTAATTGGGTCTCGTAGCTATCCCTCCGGTTGTCTTTGTTGACCCCGCCGATGATATAAATAGGTATCGGCAGCCCCCCTGAGAATTCGGATTCTCAAGATTCCTTGTCGGGCGTTGCAAAAATGTTACGATTCGATGACTGTTCACCATTTGGTGAACGTACCGTTCCTCTGGCCCGTGGGAATTTTGTTCCGGGCCCAGCTATGATATGGGGGTTAATGTTTAATAGGTCCTAAAGGAGGGTCGAGAGGCATCGTTTAATATCGGGGGCCTCCTTGGGGTGTTCCGATGGGCGAGAGATGGGTCAATGAGCACCGTCGGGACGGCTACACCCGACGGGCGAAGAAGGAGGGCTATCGCAGCCGGGCAGCCTACAAATTGATGCAGGTGAACAAGAAGTTCCGGGTGATCCACCGGAACGACATCGTCCTCGACCTGGGCTGTGCCCCCGGCGGATGGAGCCAAGTGGCAGCGAACATCGTAGAGGCCAAGGGCCTGGTCGTGGGGGTCGACCTGGACCAGGTGGACCCCATCCCGGGCGTGACCCTCGTGCGCGGGGACATGACCCACGAGATCACCCAGGCCTCGGTCAGAGCTTGCCTCGGAGGCCGGCTCGCCCACGTGGTCCTCTCGGACATGTCCCCCAGCATCTCGGGCAACTACGGGCTCGACCACTTCCGCTCGATGCAGCTATCGAAGCTCACCCTCGACTTCGGCCTACCCCTTCTTTCGGAGGGCGGTCACCTGGTCGTCAAGGCCTTCGAGGGGGGCGAGATGACCGCCTTCGCCAACCACATCAAGACCAGGTTCGCCCGTGTGAAGCGCTTCCGTCCCGATGCCACCCGAAAGGCCAGCTCGGAACTCTACGTGGTAGCCCTCGGATACGACGGGAGGGGGCCACCCGAGTGGGGGGACTTCCTTGGCGAGGACGCCGATGACGAGGAAGGATCGGATGATTGGTGACCCGTGAGGGGTTTGCGCGCCGGCATCCGCTCTGATCCCTGTTGAAATGTTAAGTTCCCCGGGCTCCCGACCTCAGAAGCCTGGCTCGTCATCATACACCATGATCCCGACCTCTGCCAGGTTGTCCATGATGTCCGTCTTCATCTGACGGGCGGTCATGTTCTGTGGGTTCATCTCGATCGCCTTGTTGAGGCATCGGATGGCCTCCTTGAACTTGTTGATGTTGAAGTAAGCCACGCCCATGGTCTCCCACACGCTGTCGTCCTTGGGATTGAGGGCCAGGGCCTTCTTGCACACCTTGATGGCCTGCTTGCTCTTGCCCATGTTGCTCAGGACTATCGCCTTGACTGCCAGGAGGTCCGCCTTCTGCTGTGGCGTTAGCTTGTGCCTCTCGGCGAGGGACACGGCCCTCAAAGACTCGTCGAACTTGCCCTGGTTGACGTATACCGCCGCGAGGCCCATCAACGACTTGAGGTAGTTGGGCTTGACCTGGAGGACGCGGATGTATGCCTTCTCCGAATCCTCGTACCTGTGCATCTCGGCCAGGAGCTTGGCCTTGTTGTGCAGGATGTCGACGCTGTTGGGATCGATCTTGAGGGCCTGGTCGTAGCACCATAGCGCCTGAGGTTTGTCGGCGACGTACTGCTCCAGGATGACGGCACGGTTGTACCACGCCTTCAGGTACTGTGGGTAGACCTTGAGGATCTCCTCGTAGATCCGTAGGGCGCCGAAGACGTCGCCGCGGGTAAGGGCGATGGTCGCATCGCTCTCCCAGTCCTCTACGGTCTTGAACGAAGAGACATCCTCCATCGGGGTACCCTCAGACTCAACCTCCACCCAGTTCCAACTGGCTTCAGGTAAGGACATCGAGGGTATCCATTTTCTCTTTAATAATTATACCTTGCCATTATCGTCACTGCGAGTTATACACTCGTGGCGGCTAGCCCGCGGATCTCATTTCTCTGGCAGGGAGTAATGACGGAGCAGTATGCCGCTCTCGGCCAAGAGCTCCTTGGACAGGTCGTCCGCGTACCCCTCGTCGTACACGATCTCAACCAGGCCCGCGTTGATCACGAGCTTGGAGCAGAGGACGCAGGGGAAGGTCGTGGTGTACAGCGTACCCCCCTCGACGGAGACGCCGAAAACCGCGCTCTGTATTATCGCGTTCTGCTCGGCATGCACGCCCCGGCAGAGCTCGTGGCGCTCCCCGGAGTTCACGCCCATCCGCTCGCGGATGCAGCCCACCTCGGAGCAGTGGCGCAGGTTCCTCGGCGCCCCGTTGTATCCGGTGGTGAGGATGCGTTTGTTCTTGACCACGATCGCGCCCACGGGCCTCCTCAAGCATGTGGACCGTTGGCCGACCAGCTGCGCCACCTGCATGAAGTACTCGTCAAGGCCCATCCTCTCTTCGGTCATCGGGCGAGGAAGGCCCCTTCCGGTAATAAGCATTGTCCCATGACCTCGCCGGTCCGCATCCTGGGGGGCTGGACCATGATGGTTCACCGGGGTCGTGCCCGATACCGTAGCTTAATATTAAAGCGGGCCCATGACAGGGCCCGTACCCGGTGAGCCGATGGGAAAGAAGAGCGAAGCGATCGCACTGGTCCAGGACATAGTGGTGGCCCTCGTCGTGGTGGCCATCGTCCTGGGCGCCCTGTACGTCTACGGCGGCAGGTGGCCGCCCATGGTGGTGGTGGAGTCGGAGAGCATGCAGCACTCCGACGAGTGGTCGTACGTCGGCGTGATCGACACCGGGGACCTGACCCTCGTTCGCATCCTCGACAAGTCCGGTCCCGTGGTGACCTGGGTCGAGGGCAGGGACTCCGACTACAGTACATACGCGGAGTTCGGGGACGTCATCATCTACCACAAGAACGGCCTCACACAGACCACGCCCATCATCCACCGGGCCATCGTGAGGATCGAGTACAACGAGACAGGGGGGGGCTACGATGTTCCCTCGATGGGCAACGTTTGGAACGTCAGGACCCAATTCGTCATCCCCGACTTCACCAGCTACCACACCGGGGAGCCCGAGACCATCGGCCTGGTCATCAACATAACCGTCATCTTGAACAACTTCAACCGCAACCCCGCGGTGGACCCCCACGGCGGTATAATCACCAAGGGTGACCACAACAGGGAGGTGGACCAGTACAGCCTCCCCGCGTGGACGGGGCCCGGTGCCCCGCCGCCCGGCGTGTCCCGGTTGGTGGAGCCCGTCGAGGACGAATGGATAGTCGGCGTGGCCCGGGGAGAGATCCCGTGGTTCGGACTCATCAAGCTGTGGGCCCGCGGACAGACCGAGGCCCATCCTCCGCCACAGAACAGCGGCTCCAACCTGGTCATCTCCGTCGTGCTCCTCCTCGTGGCGCCCTTCCTCGCCGAGTCGGTCGTCATCGAGTACCGTCTCATCCATCCGAAGGAGGAGAAGGCGGACCAGAAGGAGGGGAAGGGACGGCGTCGACGCCGCGGGGGCGATGATGCGGACGAGGAGGAGGAAGAGGGCTCGACCTCGTTCGTCGACGTCATCAAGGGTGCCTTCAAGAAGGAATAGTGATGGGATGGTATCGGGATCCTGCGACCCTGCGACGGCCGGTCCCTCCCGTTACGCCTACAGCAACTTGGTCTGGTTCTGATGGGGACGTGAATCGATCAGGTCCTTGATCTGCTCGTCCTGCCTGAGGACATCCGCGATCTCGTAGAGCGATACCGCCAGCGAGATCTCTCGAGTGCGGCCGCCCCTGCCGAAGGACTTGAGGCGTGCGTTTATGATGCCCAGCATGTCCAGCTCCGAGATCAGGTCGGTGACCCTGCGCTGGGTCAGGTGGTTCATCCCGTGCTGCCGGCACAGCTCACGGTAGGTGTCGTAGACCTCGCCGGTGGTGGAGTACAGGCTGCCCTCCCGTTCGTTGATGAGGATGCTGAGGAGGACCAGCTTCGAGTGGGTGGGCAGGGTGCTCACCACCTCCTCCACCGCGTCCAGCTCCAGCTTGTTCACGGCCTTGTGCACGAAGTGCTCCGTGACCCGGGTCGCGTGGTCCCGCTCGGCCAGCTCCGCCGATACGCGCAACAGGTCAAGGGCGCGACGGGCGTCGCCGTGCTCCTGGGCCGCCAGCGCCGCGCAGAGGGAGATGACCCCCGGGTCGATGGCGTCATCGTTCAGGGCCAGCTCCGCCCGCTGCCGCAGGATGTCCTGCAGCTGGTTGGCGTTGTAGGGCGGGAACACCATGCGTTCCTCGCCGAGGCGGGAACGTACCCGGGTGTCCAAGAACTCGGTGAACTTGAGGTCGTTGGAGATGCCGACTATGCTCAGCTTGCCCTGGTGCAGGTCGGCATTGATCTCGGTGAGGTGGAACAGCACGTCGTCGCCGCTCTTGTACACCAGCTTGTCGATCTCGTCCAGGACGATCAGGGTGACCTCCTCCCGGGCGTCGATCTGCTCGCGGAGCTGGTTGTAGACCTTCTCGGTGGACCATCCCGTGAAGGGGATGCGCTCGTCCCAGTCCTGTATGAAGTAGTTGCCCACGTGGGCCAACACGCCGTACTGGGTATCGACTATCTCGCAATTGATGTAGATGAAGTTGACAGCGGAGAACCTTCCTTCATTGGTCGTGTGGGCCGCCTTGATCTCCTTTCCGAGGTACTTCATGACCGCGGTCTTGCCCGTTCCCGTCTTCCCGAAGATGAGGATGTTCGAGGGACGGCTGCCCTGAAGAGCGGTCGCGAGGATGGAGGCTAGGGACTCGATCTGCTTGCGCCGATGGGGAAGGTTCTCGGGAATGTATGATGGCCGTAGGATGTCCCTATCCTTCTTGAAGATCGGCCTTATATCGGTGTATTTCTCGAAAAGGCTCGTGCTCTCCTCGGTCATCTTACTTCGGTCTCCTCCTTCCTCCCCCAGTACCCCTACTTTTCCTATGGAAAGGCCCGAACAGGATGCGGCAAGGGTCGGGAATTAAGGGTATGCCCCCGCCGGTAGAAATAGCTTATCCCCGGGGTCCCGGAGGTGGAGGGGCACCCCTCTTTTTCCTGTGGAGAGGTAGTTGCACATACCCCCCCTTTGCGTCGTCGGGCCGTAGGGTATTTTGGGCTCGAAGGACTTGGACCTTTCGATGACGGCCTTCGATGGTCCGGGGCAGGACGGGGAGCGACGATGCGTTGTCGTCTCCATCCGGACGGACGTCTCCGAGATCACCGCCCTCGTTGAGACCTTGGATTTCGAGCTGCTCGATACCATCGTGCAGAAACGGGACCGTCCCGACCCCCGGACGTACGTGGGAAGGGGCAAGGTCGATGAGGTCCGCGACCTGGTCGAGGAGCTCGAGGCCGACCTTGTGATCGTCGATGACGAGCTCAAACCCTCCCAGGTCCACAACCTCCAGTCAGGGACCGGCGTGGACGTGTTCGACCGGATCCGCCTGATCCTGGAGATCTTCACCAGGAGGGCAAGAAGCCAGGAGGCAAAGCTCCAGGTGGAGCTGGCCACCCTCAAGCACCGGGTCCCCCTCGTCAAGGAGACCATGAACCTGCTCAAGAAGGGCGAGCACCCGGGGCTCCTTGGAGGCGGTGAGATCGGGACCCACCAGTATCTCCGGGAGATCAGGCAGCGGGTGGCAAGGATCCAGAGGGAGTTGGACGATGTCAAGAGGGTGCGTTCCGTTCGCCGCAAGCACCGGACGAGGCACTCCTTCATCACCGTGAGCGTTGCCGGTTACACCAACGCGGGAAAGACGTCCGCCCTCAACATGCTCACCGAGGCGGGGGCGGAGGTGGATTCCCGCTACTTCAGCACCCTGAGCCCCCTGTCACGGACAGTGGAGGGGGTGGAGAGCAGGGTGCTCATCAATGACACCGTTGGCTTCATCGAGGACCTGCCGCCGTGGCTCATCGAGGCCTTCGAGTCAACACTGGAGGAGGTCTACTCCGCCGACCTCATCATCCTGGTGATAGATTTCAGCGAGGCGCTGGAGGTCGTCGAGCGGAAGGTGATGACCTCCCTTGAGATCATCAAGCGGCGTGGCGAGACACCGCCCATCCTCTTCCTGCTCAACAAGGTCGACCTGATCTTTCCCAGCGAGCTCCGTTCCAAGGTCTCGTCCCTGCAGGATTCGGGGATGATATTGGGTCCGTGGATACCCGTGCAGCTCAATGTGACCCGACCCAAGCGTCGGGAGGCGATGCGCACATCGATCTTCCATACGATCTTGCAGAACCTCGAGGACGTCCAACTGGTCGAGATGGAGCTTGATGTCGATATCGACCTGTTCTCCCTGCAGATCAAGATGGACGAGAAGAACAGGAACCTTCTGGGGTTGATCCGGGATCGGGCGATCTATCTTGACCTATCTAGGAGGGAAGAGGGGAGCGTCACCTTCGCGATCGATCGGGACTATCTTAACAAGATAAAAAATGATATTGTATCGTTGAAAGGAATATCATTGAATATAATAGATGATTAAAATATGGTACATTGAACTAGATAAAGTATATATATCATAAAAGATATACGCAGTCATCTATGCATTTAATAATCGATTATATTAAAATAAACAGCTGATACCCGATCTCGGGCTCCACAGGAAATGAAGGGGGGTGTCTCACCCCCATGATAATCAATCAAGGACCGAACTTAACACCCATCGTAGGTGGGGTCACTTGATCTTGTACTTCTTCATCATCTCGATGACCCGCCGTTCCTCCTTGGTCGTGAGACGGAGGGCGAGGCGTTCGATCTCGATCTGGTTCCTCTTGAATATGGCCTGGGAATTGGAATTCATCAGGGCCTCGAACTTGTTCTTGTCAGAGACGAACTTGTAGATGATGTAACCGCTGATGACGGCGGTGACGAACGTGATGAAGAGAAAGAGTATGTTCAATCCCATCAGGGAGGCCAGCGGCCCGATGCCCTCGTTCCCATCCTCGTCCGGGATGCCGATTATTGCCATGACCATCACCGATACGCTCGCGAGAAGGACCAGGATCGCCAGGATGAGCTTGTTATCGTGGAGGAAGGCACGCCAGGCTGACATCGAAAGGGTAATACCTTGGGCTCATAATATCCTTTCGAGATGGACGATGAATTTCCAGACCCTCCCGGTCCGACCACACCCGGTGAGATATACGCGGTCCTGCACGCCCACTACGGGGACCTGGAGTGGTGGCCAGCCCCGGGACCCTTCCAGGTCATGGTGGGAGCGGTCCTGACCCAGAGGACCGCATGGCGGAACGTGGAGATGGCGATGGAGAGGCTGGAGGGGGCTGGCATCGATGGTGTCGACCCGCTCATGGCCCTTCCCGTCGAGGAGCTGGAGGCGTTGATCCGTTCCTCGGGCACATACCGGCAGAAGGCGCGTCGCCTCAGGGACCTGTTCGCCATGGTCCAAGGGACCTCCGACGGGTCCTTGGAGACCTTCCTGGCCAGACCAAGGGACCGGATGCGATCGGACCTCCTCTCGGTCAACGGCATCGGGCCAGAGACCGCGGACAGCATCATCCTGTACGCCGCGAAGCAGCCCGTCTTCGTTGTGGACGCGTACACCAGGCGCGTCCTGGGCAGGATCGGCATCGAGACCGGACCCTCGTACGATCACGTGGCCGCGTGGTTCACTCGGGGCATCGAGGAGGACGTGGGCATCTACAACAATTACCATGCGGCCATGGTGGAGCTTGCGAAGGGATATTGCCGAAAAGAGCCCAGGTGTGATGGTTGTCCCCTCTGTTCCATGTGCCCGACGGGCAGGGAAGCCAGTCGAGGCCAGTAGGGCCATCTCGCCGATTGTTACCAGGAATAAGGGCCGGGCCAATATTTATATATATAGGGCCGGTAATCATAACTTGATTCCCATGGGACGCTCCGTCAAGAAGACCACTATCGATCTGGACCTGGCCCTGTTCCGGCGCCTCAAGCAGTACGCCCTTGACACCGACAGGACGATCAGGGAGATCGTGACCGAGGCCCTCCAGGAGAAGCTGGCTCGTGAGGCCCAGAGCACCGATGGGACCCAGGCGTCCACGAGGGACGTGAACAGCAATCCCCTCGCCCAACGGGTGGTCCAGGAGATGGAACGGGTAATCCCCCACGACGTGGCCGTCAGGATGCTGTCCCAGAAGTGCGTCAAGCACGGGACGTTCCTGGAGACGCTGAACCGTCGCCAGCTCACCCGCGAGCTCATCGACGACATCCTCAACTCGGTCCAGTACATGGCCGACGAGCGGCAGATCGCCATCATGCGGGACAATCTCATCAAGCTCAGCTCAGAGGGAGGTACCTGAAATGGTGTTCCTTGACAGCATCGATGGAATGGACCTTGTGTTCCACACAGAACCCCCACAGGGTTCGATCATACTCGTGGTAGGGGGTGCAGGTACCCTCAAGTCCAGTTTCTTGTACAACCTGCTCCAGAGGTACCTGGACGGGCACGAGGATGAGAGGGCCATCTACATCACCTTCGAGGAGTCCAAGGAGGGCCACCTGAACAATGTCAAGAGCATGGGCATCCCCATCACCCCTCAGATCCAGATAGTGGACGTGGCCTCCTTCAAGGCGGATCTGGAGGTATGGGATTCCTCCCTGTTCAAGGAGGAGGACTACCTGAACCTCATACTCGAGCGGGCCACCGCCCCGCTGTCGGTCTACGAGCCCCACGCCGAATCCGATGCGAAGGAGGCGGAGGTCGCCCCCAAGTACATCGTGATCGACTCGATGAACGCCCTGCTCTCACTGCTGGGCGTCGAGGGGCCCGTCATCCGGAAGAAGCTCCAGGATTTCTTCTTCAAGCTGCGGAAGCGCGGCGTTACCACCTTCATCATCCTGGAGACCCAGATGGTGGACGACCGACCCGAGTACTTCCTCGTGGACGGCATCATAGAGATGGGCACCGACAAGCTGGGCAACGAGATCAAGCGCTACCTCATGGTGCGCAAGATGCGGGCCACCCGACACGAGATGAAGCCCTTCCTCATCGATCCGACCCCCGATGGCATCAAGATAATCGGCGAGCTGTTCTAGGCCG
Source organism: Methanobacteriota archaeon (assembly GCA_030594725.1). Lineage (GTDB taxonomy): Archaea > Thermoplasmatota > DTKX01 > DTKX01. Next base: position 6,894 of record JAUVEQ010000017.1, on the reverse strand, counting down.
CTCCACCCGGGTTCGAGCGGGGCACGGCCATCGCCAATGGGCCCACGATTGACATCCAGACAGCCTCAGCCCAGCCGGCGGACCATGTAGGGACCATCGAGATCGTAGCCGAGCCTCCTGAAGTAGGCCCGGGTCCCCATCCCCGCGGTGATGGCGAGGCGGTCCATCCCCCACCCGCGGGCACGTTCCTCTACCTCCCTCACCAGACGACGGCCAAGGCCCCTGTGCTGCCACTCCAGGCTCCCCGTGCCATCGGTCGGGCTCGCACCGAGGGGAAGGGCGGTCCCGAGCACCCGGACCTCCCGGAGGATCGCGGCCCCTGACAGTTCCTCCCTCCAGAGGTCTCCGGAGGGCCTGCGGACCCTGGCGTATGCGACCATCGCGTCCATGTCCGGCAGTTCCAGGCTCAAGAACGCCTCCCGGCCACCAGAGGCGTCGTAGTCTTCCTCCATGAGCTCGAGGCGGGCACCGTCGGTCGGTCCCCAGAGGTCACCCTCGCCACGGGGCCGGTCCGTGCCCCGGCGCCCCACCTCGCGGCACCGGATGCAACGGCAGCGATTCCCCTCCTCGACCATGCGCTTCGCCACGAGCTGGCGTAGGTTGCTTGCCCTCACACCTGCCGCTATCAGGTTCGAAGGGATGTCCCGTTCCACCCGGGAGACCCGGACCCAGGTAGGCAGGGTCACCTTGAAGGGGGCCAGGATCCCCACCGCCGCATCCTCGTCCATGGGCTCGTATCCCCCGGCCACCCAAAGGTCATGCAGACCGGTTCCAGGCATCACCAGTGTGGGATAGAGCTTGAGGAGGTCCGGTCGGAACCTTGGGTCCTCGAACACCCGTATCAGGGCCCGGAGGTCGGCCTCCCTTGTCATATCCGGAAGGCCCAGCATCAGGTGGTAACCCACCTTGAGACCGGCGTCCTTGAGGCGTCGTGTGGCCTGGACGCTCTCCTCCACGCCATGACCCCGCCCCACGATCTCCAGGGGACGGTCCTCGGTGACCTGGACCCCGATCTCCACCCTGGTGGTCCCCATCTCCAGCAGCTCGTCGACCCCCGCCTCGGTGCACAGGTCCGGCCGGGTCTCCATCGTGAGGGCGACGCACCGGTGGTCCCCGACCTCGTTGGCGGCTATGGCCGAGGCCAGATCGGGCGAGGGAGCGCCGTTCATCGCCTCCACGCATCCCTTGACGAACGCTGACCTGGCCTCCGCCTCCACGGCGGGGAAGGTGCCCCCCATCACCACCAGCTCCACCTTGTCCGTGGGGTGGCCGACCTCGGAGAGCTGGGACAGCCTGTCGGCCGTCTGGCGCCCTCCGTCGTAGTCCGCACGATCGGCCCGCCTGGCCGCTGGCTCCTTTCCGGTGTAGCTCTGGGGGGTCCCCACGTCCACGCCCCCGGGGCAGTACATACATGTACCGTGGGGGCAAGGGGAGGGGGGCGTCATCACGGCGACCACCGCGACACCGGACAGGGTCCTCGAGGGCTTGGTGCGAAGAAGGGACAGGGCCGCTGGATCGGCCTCCTCCCCGATGATGGCCAGCACCTCGGCGTCGGTGGGCACCCGGTCCAGACCATCCCTGGCCGCCAGCTCGCGCTTGAGCCGTTCCAGCTCCTCCCTGGTGGTGACACGACCATCGACGATCGCCTTGGCCAGCTCCTCGGGCACGCCCATCGCCCCTCGTAATACGCCCCGGGTATTTGGCCTTGACGACACCCAGGCCACAACGCGGGCCAGCCCGTGCCACGACACACCGGTGGTCGCTACGGTGCCAACTATCGAAAAACAGTTATATAGCGACACCATGTTTGCTGACCCACACCCGGAGGAGTCCCATGAATAAATCGAATAGGGGTCGAATGGCCCTCCTGCTGGTCGCCACGCTCCTCCTCCAAGGCGCACTTTTCGGATCCATCGCGACGGCGGGTCCGACGGACGGCGACGAGCACAGACTGCCCTCAGGTTACCTCACCGTCTTCCAGGATGATTTCCAGGCAGGCGTGCTCGATACCTCCAACTGGTTGTTCTGGGAGGGTACGTGGTCCACCGACAACGTGGCCGTCAGCCCCTCGGGTGGATACTACACCGAGGACGAGATATACCTCACCGAGAGCCCGTACGGTCTCCTCGGGTTCGGTGACCCCCTGGATGACAATGGCAACTTCGGGAACTACTATCCGGACGAGCTGGCTATGATCGAGACCACCTGGATAGACCTTCACAACCTCACCTCTCCACGGCTCGAGTTCTCCCACATGTACAACATCCCGTCGAAGGGCGACGGAGCCATGGTGTTCGTGATGTCCGAAAGGGACCAGGAGTGGGAACTGGTCCAGCCCGAGGTGATGTATCCAGAGACCACCGGATGGTCCGGGATCCTCCAGACCTCGATCAACGTTGCTTTCCGCCTCGATGCTTACGCTGGACTGCGGATAAGGATCGGCTTCTACCTGAGGTCGGCCCCGGACGGCATCGAGGGCGATGGCTGGAAGATCGACAACATCAAGGTGGGTGGCAGGTCCGACGAGCAGATGGCGGACCTCAAGCTAGGGAACGTCCGGGTCCTTCTGGACGGTTACCCGGTCGACGCGGCCGTGGCGGGCGACGTCCTTGTGTTCAACATGACCGTCATCAACGAGGGCAGGGCGAACGTGGATGCCTACGTCGTGACGGCCTACACCGATCACCCCCTCAAGGGTGGGACAGAGATCGGACAGGTGGTGGTGCTGGACGGACTGTCCGTGGGTACAAGCTCTTCCACCACCATGCGATGGATCGCATCGGCCGGAAGCTACGACATGCACATCTACGTCGACGAGGCCAACCAGGTGCCCGAGCAGAACGAGGTCAACAACCTGCGCGTGGTCCACCTGGACGTGGACGATACGTCCGCTGGCGACATGATACTCACCGGGATGCATTTCGAGGCGGACGGTCTTCCGGTCTTCGGCGCCGGTGTCGGGGATCTCGTCAACATCGTGGCCACGCTGAAGAACGTGGGTACCGCGACCGTATCGACTCCGATGGTCGTCCGGGCCTACGACGGTCCTTACACCCCCGGGGCCGAGCCCATCGGTGACATACAACCGCGCCTCAACGGCATGGAGGCGGGTGGAGTGAGACACATCGAGATACCATGGCGTCCCCTGGAGGGGCTCCACACCATCCATCTCATGGTCGTCCCCCAGGACCCAGTGACGACCCTGGACTTCAACGACCGCAACAACCTGACCTGGGCAGAGCTCGAGGTCACCGACCATCCCGGGGTGGACCTGTACGTCGAGGAGCTATTGTTCATCCTGGACGGACGGGTGACCACCCAGGCCACGGAGGGCGATAACGTCCACACCCTGGCCATCATCGGCAACGACGGCAGTGTGCCCTACAGGGGCATGGTCGAGGTCGACGTGTACAGGGGCGACCCGGACGCCGGCGGCGTACTGGTCGGCAAGCAGATGCTCATCGCCGATATCGGTCCTGACGAGGACCTCGAGGTGGAGTTCGACTGGAGGGCCGAGCTGGGAACCCATGCGGTCACCATCTTTGTCGACCCCGGCAACACCATCTACGAATCCGACGAGGACAACAATCAGCTTGGCAGGGGCCTTACCGTTTCGAGGAATCCCCTGCCGGACCTGACCGTAGGCGCGATGGGCCTTCTGCTCAACGGCGAGGAGCTCAACCTCACCGAGGGCACGAACGCGGGCGCCAACGTCGAGGTGAACATCAGCGTCCTGAACCTGGGCACCGTGAGGACAAAGAGCGTGTCCGTGACCGAGCTCTACCTGGGCAACCCCCTCCTGGGGGGCGAGCTACTGGGGTCCTTCGAGGTGCCAGAGGGCCTGAATCCCGACGAGGTCTACATGGACTCGATCTTCTGGAAGGCGGTGAAGCCCAAGCAGAAGTCAGACACCCCCGTACTGTTCGTACGGGTGGACTCCACCGGGATAGAGCACGAGGTCAACGAGTTCAACAACGACGACCTGCGGCCCCTTCCCGTGGGAGCCTCGCTGCCGGACCTAACGATAGTCTCGATGTCGATCACCGACATGGACGGGGCGCCGGTCGAGAGCATCACGTACGGCAACTCCATCAAGATCGAGGTCACCGTCACCAACGTGGGGACCGATGTCAGCTTCCAGGTGGCCCAGCTGGACCTGTACCTGGACGGTCTCGACGAGGCGAACCGCTTCGCCACCATCGGCACATCCACTCTGGGCATAGGCGAGACGGTCTCCAAGTCCACCACATGGTCCCCCGACCCCAATAAGGACGAGGGCGGGGTCCACTCGATCATCGCGGTCATCGACCCCGCGAACGATATCACGGAATCCTCCGACGCCAACAACGACCTCGCGGGAACCATCCATGTGGATGGCGACGCCCTTCCCAACCTGCTACCGATGGACATCTGGGTCACGAAGGGTGACCGCACGGTCGACCGCCTCGACGAGGACGACAGGGGAACCATCCACCTGCGCATCGTGAACCTGGGCGAGGCGCCCCTGTTCACCCCGGCCTCGATCGAGCTCTTCCACGGCGAGCCGACCCAGGGCGGTGTGGCCGTCGAGATCTGGCAGATCACCGAGCTGGAGGTCGGTGAGAACGTGTCCTTCGAGAAGGAATGGACCTTCGAGAACGACCTTCCCCTCGTTCTGTACATAGACCGGAACAACATGGTCGAGGAGACCAACGAGAACGACAACGTTGGCACCGCACAGGTGGATGTGGAACCACCAGCGGAGGGTGCGAACTACCTTGTCATAGGCATCATTGTCGGCATCGCCTTCCTGGTCCTGATGATGATGATTCTCCTCATCGATCGCCGCCCGACCGATTCCCAACCCGAGGAGGAGGAAGAGTCCGAGACCTCCGGGGAGGAGGCCCCAGAGGGGGCCCCAGAGGAGCCAGCCGGGGACATCGAGGTCGAGGTGCCGGAGGAGGCACCGGACGAGGCACCGGAAGAGGCTCCCGAGGAAGCTCCAGCCGAGGTTCCCGGCGAGGTTCCCCCCGAGGAGCCAGCCGAGGCCCCCCAGGAGGTCACCGATGAGCCCACCGATGAGCCCACCGAGGAACCGGAAGCGGCCGTGGCCGCCACCTGTCCACACTGCGGAGAGGAGGTGGACGCGGAATGGATCCTGTGTCCCTTCTGCGATAAGGCCCTCGGGTGATGCCCCCGCCCCCGCCACCTGGGAAAACCTTTAGAAACGCAAGAGCGGTTCACCGGAACACTGTCTGGGGTATCGCAATGCAGTACCTGCCCAACGAATCGATGGTCGACGCGATGCTAGAGGAGATGGGACTCACCTCCATTGACGCCCTCTATGCAGACGTGCCCGAGAGCGTCCGGATCGATGGTCTGAAGCTGCCGCCAGGCATGCCAGAGCAGGAGGTGGCCGCCGAGGTGGAGGGCCTTCTCTCGGACAACGTGACCACCCAGGACTTCCTCTCCTTCCTTGGGGGCGGGATGTACGACCACTACGTCCCGGCCACCGTCCCGGCCCTTGCGGGAAGGGCGGAGTTCTACACGTCCTACACCCCCTACCAGCCCGAGACCTCCCAGGGCATGCTGCAGGCCATGTTCGAGTACCAGAGCCTCGTGTGCGCCATCACGGGCATGGACGTGTCCAACATATCGATGTACGATGGGGCGACGGCCCTTGCGGAGGCGGCCCTCATGGCGGTCCGCGTCACCCGCAAGGAGAAGGTGGTGGTGCCCGTCGCGATGGACCCGGAGAAGCGTTCGGTGCTCGGGAACTACCTCTACGGTGCGGGCATCGAGGTGGTCGATGTCGATTACCATCCCGACACCGGACAGCTGAACAGGGACCTGCTGGTCAGGGCGGTCGACGAGGATACCGCGGCGGTGTACATCGAGAATCCCAATTACTTCGGATGCCTGGAGGAGACCCTGGTCGACATCAAGGACGACCTTGGCAAGACCCTCCTGATGGTCGGGACCAACCCCGTCGCCCTCGGCATCCTGAGACCCCCCGCCGACTTCGGCGCCGACATTGTGGTGGGCGATGGCCAGCCCCTGGGCAATCCCCTGAACTATGGAGGTCCGACCCTGGGCTTCTTCGCGACCCGGAGGTCGTACACCCGTCAGATGCCGGGGAGGATCATAGGCCTCACCAAGGACGCCGACGGGAACAGGGCCTTCCACATGGCGTTGCAGACCCGCGAGCAGCACATAAGGAGGAGCAAGGCCACCTCCAACATCTGCACCAACGAGAACCTGAACGCCCTGGCATTCGCGATCCATCTGGCCACCGTCGGGAAGGGCGGCCTGGTGCGCATGGCCCAGGCCAGCGCGAATCGGGCTCACAGCCTGGCCAGGGCCATCGATGCCATCGAAGGGTTCAAGGCCCCGCTGTTCGGGTCCTCGTTCTTCAACGAGTTCGTCGTCGGCACCGACCACGAGGTGGGCGAGCTGACCGCCGCCATGCTCATGGAGGACATCTTCCTCGGCGTGCCCCTCACCCGCGACTTCCCCGACCTGGGGGAGGCGTTCATGTTGGCGACCACCGAGCGGCACACCGGGGCTGACCTCGACGACCTCGCCGTGGCCCTCAAGGCCTTCCATGATGGTGCCAGCAACTGGTTCGCGGGGGGTGACCTCTGATGGAGTACCATGCCGCCCGGCACAACGTGCCCCTGCTCAACGAGGCCAACGAGGAGCAGGACTGCTGCCACATAGTCGAGGAGCCCGACTTCGACTGGGACCTGTTCCCCAGCTCCATGAGGAGGATGGAGGGGCCGCCGATCCCCTCGATCAGCGAGCCGTCCGTGGCCCGACACTACACCCAGCTATCCCAGATGAACTTCGGGGTGGACGTGGGCATGTATCCCCTGGGGTCATGCACGATGAAGTACAACCCGAAGGTCTCCGAGT
>JAUVEQ010000028.1 GCA_030594725.1 Methanobacteriota archaeon | reverse complement strand
CCTCGGCATAGAGATGATGGGCGTCGCCGTTGGTGATGAAGATGTCGACGAAGCCGTCGTTGTCGTAGTCGAGCATGACAGGCGCCCAGCTCGTGTACTGGCCGGACACTGCAGCGATGCCGGCCTTGGCAGTGATGCCCTCGAAGAATTTCAAGTCGTTGCGATAGAGACATGAAAAACCCATGTCAGGGACGAAGAGATCGAGATCGGCATCGTTGTCGAGGTCGGCAAAGGCCGGCGCCATCGACGATGTCGACTCGCCGAACTCGCCAAAGGCAACGCCCAGTTCGAGAGCCTCGTCCTTGAAGGCGCCATTGCCGAGATTGCGGTAGAAGAAGTTCTGCATCGCGTCGTTGGAGACGAAGATGTCGGCGTCACCGTCGTTGTCGAAGTCGGAGAAGGCGACCCCGCGGCCGGGATAGGACCCGGCCCTTCGGATGCCGCTCGACGTGGAGACGTCGGTGAAGGTCCCGTCACCCTCGTTGTGCCAGAGGGTGTCCGGATAACCGACGTAGTTCCCGTTCTCGTAATTGGCCACGTAGATGTCAAGGTACCCGTCCCCGTCGATGTCGCCCCACGCGGCCGAGGTGGACGGGTAATCGTCCACGGGGTTCCCAGCGGCGGACGTCACATCGGTGAAGTTCCAATCCGGTCCACCCTCGTTGCGGAACAGGTAATCGGACCTGGTCGGGGTCGAGGTGGTCCAACCCCCACCCGCCAGGTACACGTCCAGATCGCCGTCGTTGTCGTAATCGCCCCAGATGCCGACGTTGACCCCGCTGGTCCCCGAGAGGCCCTTCGCGGAGGTCACGTCGGTGAAGGTCCAGCCTGGTGGGCCACTGTTCCGCAGCAACCTCCTGCCGTTCACGAGGAGGTCCTGGTAACCGTCGTTGTCGTGATCGCCCCACGCGAAGAAATTACCGCTGAAGGCGTCGAGACCGGCCTCCGCTGCGACGTTATCGAAGTACACTGGCTCGTCGTCACCTCCCAGGTAGGAGAAGCGTTCCTCCACCTCGATCGGGAGCATACCTCCCCCTGGGTCGTCCGGCGGTGGTGGACCTCCCAGGGCCACCGATGGGATGGACAACGCCATCGGGAGAAGGAGCATGAGGATGAGTATGAGGCTCAGCACGGTCCTGTTCATCAAGTACATCTTCCCCTGGAGGTCCCTAAAAGGACGGCTGAATTGATGGCGAGTTCCGTATTTATACCTTGCCAGGCAGTTGTCCGGCACAGCCTACTTCTCCGTGAACCTCTCCGGTCGGATGTTCACGTCCTGCTGCTGTGTCTATCCTGGTGGTCCACCTTCGCCGTCATGAGGGCCATCGGGGATCTCGGTGGGGTCGGAATACGGGCCGCTGGTCTCGTCGTACATACTTCCGCTGCTCTCGTACACCACGACCTCCTCGCCTTCCGGCTCGGGGGGTTCCCTCGGCATGTAGAACTTGACGATCAGCATGATCACACCACCTGCCGCAACGATGCCGATCAGGGCGATGACCGCCCATACCCACGTTGCCAGGCCCTCGTCCTCCTCCGGCGGCATCGGTACCTCCACGATGAGCTCCGCCTCGTTGTTGTTCTTGGAGAGCTCCTCGATGCGGAACCGGGGGTCCACGATGAACCTCAGCTTGTTCGTGCCTCCCTTGGCGTCCCAGATGAACACCAGGTTCTCCTCCTCGCCCGCCGACAGGTTGGACCCGGTGGTGAAATCGATGGGCTTGTTGTAGTTCTCGAAGGACACGTCGTAGGGGCCCGAGTGCACAACACCGATGTTGGTGACCGTGAGGGTCACGGTGATCACCTCATCGTGCTCGGGCTCGAGGACGTCCAGGTGGATGTCCGTGGTGGAGATGGCAAGGTCGGGCAGGTTGTTGAGGGTGAACGACCGGTACGCGGGCTCTGTGAACTTGTCCCCGTCGGAGACGCGGACATAGACCTGGGATGGGCCCGACACCTCCCCGGACATGTCAAGGTCGAAGGCGAAGTCAAGGATGTTCTTGTTCTGGAGCCCGTAGCCCCAGCCCTCGGTCCATTCATCCTCCAACTCGATCTTCCACTGGACCGTGTGGTTCTCGCCGAATCCCTCTTCGTCGTAGGCCGTCCCGTCCACGGCGACCGTTCCGATGTAGGTGGTCGAGTTCTCGGGCTTGGCCAGGTTCAGACGGGGTGGATTGTTGTTGTCCACGTCCACGACTATGGAGTCCTCCTGGCCCAGGATGAACCCGTCGCTGGCCCAGGCCTTAATCGTGATGAGACCGTCGGGATACTGGGTCGAGTCGAAGCTGTGCTCCCAGGATGTGGTGCCTGGAAGTCGGACCGGTTCCTCGTCGGCCACCTGGACGAAGACCGACGCAAGTCCGGTGGTGCCTCCCTGATCGGCCGCCGTCCCTTGCACGAAGACCTCGAGGCGGACCTCCTCGCCGTCGGCGGGTTGGGTGATCTCCACCACCGGTGGTTCGTTGTCCATCCTGACGAAGTACACGCCGACGGAGCTGTTGAGGTTCGCCGAGTAGGCCACGGCGACGCCCCCGTTGTCGAGGGTCATGACCGTGCCCTGGTCCTCCCAGCCCCTCATCCCCCGGGATTCGTTCCAGGAACCGCCCACCTCGGTAGGTCCGGTGAAGGAGGTCCCGTCCTGGGAGAAGCTGTGCAGGACACGCTTCGGGTCATTCCCACCCTGGGTCCAGACGACGTGGACCCTGCCCAGCTCGTCGAAGGCCAGGTCGGGATTGGTCTGGCCGTTCCCCGCCTTGATCGCGGGCCATACCTCCTTTGCGAAGGCATAGGTGTCACCGCCGTTACCGGACCGGATGTGAAGGATGTGCCCATCCGCCTTCTGGGGGTTGAACACTATCTCCACCACATCGTCGTCGGACACGGCTATCGTCGGTCGGAGTGACCGGGGAGTGTCCTCGGTGAGGGAGAAGATCTTGGTGATCGAGAAGGTCCCGTCGGTGGGAGCCTTCCTGGCGACCTTGATCCCGGCCTCCTTCGGGGCCCGGTACCCGTAGGCCACGTAGACCGTCCCATCCGGTCCTACGGCGACGTCACCCTGGACATGGCTCTGGTCCAGGGGCATGCCCGACTCTACCGCCCGGGGTGGCAAAGGGTTGAGGCCGTCGTCGGACCGGACTATGAAGAGCTTGGTCGAGTTCTGGGTCCTCTCGAGGTACACGATGTTCAGCGTGCCGGATTTGGTAATCGCCATGGCCGGATGTTCCTGGGCCAGGGTGTTGTCCACCACCTGGAACACGTCGGTGGGGTCGCGGAAGCTCTCTCCGCCGTCGTCCGACCTGGCCCATCGGACCCGCCACCAACCCTGGAGGACCTGCCACTGGGTGTACGTGGCATAGAGATGGTCGTCGGGATCGACCACGATGTCGCAGGTGGTGGGCAGCGTCCGGGGTTGGTTGGCGTAGGGGTCCACCCTGATGTCCTCGTACCACGCGTCGCCCATGTTCGGCGAACTGGCCACGAAGCAGTCCGTCCCCTCGGCCCGGTCCTCGAGCCATCCCGCGTGGATCGTCCCATCGGAGGCCATTGCCAACCCGATGGACCCGATATCCCGGCCGGCTTTGGGACCGTCGTCCACCCGGACGGGTTCGGTCCATGGACCACCGGTCCCGTCCCTCTCGGCCAGTGTACCCTGGGGCGTCATCGGCATGATGGAGAACATGGAGATGGCGATGAGGAACACTAAGAATCTATGGAGCACCTTTCCCTTCATTCGAACACACCCAACCAGATAGGTCCTCCATTGGGAGTGTGGTCCACCGACTTAATCTTTCTGGGATGCGGCCTTGCCCCGCTTGAAGCGGAAGAACAGATACACGGCGATGGGGACCATCAGGATCGTCAGATACGAGGCGATGGCCTCTATGGGGACCTCGTCCTCCTCGGCCTCTGGGATCACGAAGGTGCGGTCCGCCTGGTTGTTGGCCAGGCTCTTCTCCATTGTCTGGAGCAGGGACCGGGCCGACGCGTGAACGGTTACGTTGCCCTTCTCGAAGGTGTGCTTGAACCGGGCGACCTGCTCGTTGTAGGCACCGATCAGCGGTATCACCAGCGTGCCCACCTCCTCCTCCCCGATCTTCACGACGACCTCGACCTCCTCGATGTCCTCACCACCCTGGTTGCGGACCAGGACGACTATCCTTGAACCCTGCCCATCGAAGGTGTCCTCCGGGTCCAGGGTGATGTCCGTAGGGAGGATGACAAGGTCGGGAAGGTCCCGGACGGTCACGTTCACGGTCACGATGTCGCTGTAGAGCTCCCCATCGAAGGCCCTGACCCGGATCCGATGTGGACCTGGCGCGTGCAGGTCCAGGTTGACGATCTCTCCGAAGTAGAGGATATGACCATCCTGCCCCGGATTGATGGGCAGGCGGAACCATTCCCAGTCGTTCCACCTGGCCTCCACGTAGCTGGAGACGTTGAAACCCTCCTCATCGTTGGCCACGCCTGACACCGTGACCATCTGGGCAATGACGGCATCATCTGATGGTGTGCCGATCGCGACCTGGGGAGGGGTGTTCTCTCCCCATGATGCCATGGCCATGGCGACGAAGGCGATCGCCAGTGCCATCGGCACGAGCCTGTACCATGTTCCGAGGGGCAACGACACGGGGGTCAACCTGGATGCAGGCATATCCCTCATGGGAGATAAGAAATTCGTCCAAGGTGGGGGAAGTGTCACGCCCGGGAGGTGGGAAGGTCCAAGGCACGAGCCTCGTCCTCGACCGCCAGGAAGGCCTGACCGTAGAAGCCCTCGTCTCCCTCTGGAGGGAACATCCGCCGGCGGGCGGTCGTCATCAGGGCATGGTCCCCGTTGAGGGCCTTGGTCACCGAGAGCCATACGCCGCTCTTCAGGTTCAGGCGGTCCACCAGGATGTACCTCGCCCCGGCGTCGTGGACCTTCCGCACCAGGCTCCGCAGCTCGTGTATTGAGGCGGTGGGGTAGATGGGGCCGATGAAGGCATAGGTGGGAACGTCGGCATCGGAGAGGAGCCTCATGGCCGCCAGCCTTCTCGCCACAGGTGGGGCTCCGGGTTCCATCAGCCTGCGCTGGTGCTCGTCCAGCGTGGTCACGGTGAAGCCCACCTCCCGCTCCGAGAAGGCCTCGAGGAGGTCGAGGTCCCGGACCACCAGGTCGCTCTTGGTCAGTATGCACACTGGCCAATCGTGACGAAGGAGGGGTTCGAGGCAGTATCGGGTCAGCTGGTAGGTGCGTTCAGCGGGCTGGTAAGGGTCGGTGACGGAAGAGATGCCCACCACACCCCGCTCCTTCCTCCTGAGCTCCCTGGACAGGAGCGCGGGCATGTTCTGCCTCGCCTCCACCTGGCACCCCCAGGTCTCCCTGTCGGCGCCCAGTACCGAAGGGGCGTAGCAGTAGGCACATCGATGGGCGCAACCCTTGTACGGGTTCAACACCCAATCGAAGCCCTCGAGGCCGGAGGAGGTCAGGGCAACGCTTGCCCGGGCCTTCCTCACCCGGCATCCTTCGGTCCCCTCCCTCGCACCCCTGTGGCCGTCCTCGTCGAGCCATACGTCCAGGGGCGCCTCGGGGTGTTCGACCACCTTCAAGTGTAGTCCTCCAACCTGCGCTGGTACAGGCGGTCCTTGAGCACGCCGCTCACCCCAATCCACCGCTTCAGTGGAATGTCCATCATCCTCTCGACGTGTCCCAGGGCGCCCTGGAGGCTGTCGTACCTGGCGGGCTCCCGTCGGAGGGCCTCCCTCACATGCTCGCGGACGTTCCAGACCCCCACGGGGAGTATGTATCCCGGATGGGCCTCCCGGAGGATCACCACACCCGCCTGCCTTCCCTCCCGGGTGAGGAGCTCGTTGGAGGCGAGGCGGGCCGCGTAGTAGCACCCTCCGATCTCAGCGTAGGTCTTCCTTCCCTGGTAGAGCTCGTGGGACGATATGATGGAGATGGACCGCTGGCTGGGGTTCCACAGAGTGTTGGGGTACCACGCCTCCACCAGCTCGTAGCACCACTCGGTGGGCATCATCATGATGATCCACCTGTTGTCCAGCTGCGTCGTCTCGTAGATGCGATACTCGTCGATGGTGGGAGCCACCTTGGTCCGCTCCATCATGGTCTCGCCCACGGTCGAGTCCACTGCGGTTATGCTCCATCGGGTGGGGACGAGGCGGCGCCGCTTGCCCTCGCCCAAGAGGCCCGCGGAGAGGGCCCGCTGGATGCGCGACACGTAGACACCCCCCTGGTACAGGTCCATGATCCCGTCCCGTGCCAGGAGGTCTGTGTCATCGTAGGCCCGCTCGATGCGACGGTCGGCCTTCACCGTCTCCATCTCGAAGCTCTCGATGGGAGCCGATGGACCCATGGGTTGGGTCCCGGAGTTGAGCTCGATACGGCCGGAGGGACGCTTCTTGAACATGGCGTCGATCCTGGTCGGGGGACCCCCCAGGGCCAGCTCCCGGGTGGCCTGGAGGAGCCGGTCGGGGGCCTCGGGCTCGTCGGCCCGGACGCTGTGCCGGCCCCTCACCAGCTGCTGTCGCATGGCGATGATGCTGTCGATGGGCTGGCCCACCCACTCCTCGGGGGTGTCGAGGAGGTGGGTGTCCCCGAACCGGGGCGGTATCATCGGCCCGATGTCCACCTTGGGATACCCGAAGCGACCCACGAAGACGGAGGGTGGAGAGGAGCCCGCCAGCGAGCGGGTCTCCAGGAGGGGTGCCGTCCTGACGTTGGCGTATACCTTGGCCATGATGGGACATCGGGCCTTCCCGCAGAGCATCCGGGTACCACGGCAGGTGCTGCACCTGTCGGACCTCATCTTCTTCTTCGACCGGCGGACGATGGTCGGGTCGTCGAAGGGATGGGCGTTCGCTTTCATGGCGCTCTCCGCACCTGATTCCGCATTGGGACCTTATGAATGGTGGATGGGGAGGTGGGTGAATGTGCCGATGCCCGATGGAGCCGTCCATCTCACAGATCTGCCGGGAGGACCAGAGAAACTCGGCGCACATTATTCTCATTTCGTTGACAAAAACGGGTCAGGTGGAGGCCCCTTCGGGGCCTCTCCATATTTATTGGGCGCATATGGCAAAAGTTACTAATAAGCAGCATTGGCATGAGCCCTGATACCTATCCATCATCTGTAATAATAATAATCGGGAGTGAGGTGGATAGGCAATGTCTGTCGAGAAGACACCGCCTCCGGGGGAATAGAGGTGAAGGAACCATACGCAGTATTCTCATTAGCGTCACTGAGAGCGTTTGCCGTCATCACGGTAACGCTCATGTTGATGACCGCAGTCGCACCAGCCCTGAACAAGGCCATCGAGGATGGTAACTGGCCGCCTATACCAGGGGTGGGCGACGATGGATCGTCCGATGATTGGAGCTCATCGACGCCGCCCGAAGGTGCGCCGGTGATCCCGGGTCATGAGTACGATGCGGCCATGGCCATCTCCAGATCGCCATCAACCTGGGTCCTCGACTCGAACATCACATTGAACGTGACGGTCGAGATCCTGGTGGTGAACACCTACGGCGGCCCCGTGGAAGGGATGATGCTGGAGCAGTTCCTCACCAGCAATGTCACCCTGTTGGATGCCTCGATCCCCCCGAGCAACAACGGCGACTACCTGATATGGCCCATCGGTGAGATGAAGGTCAACGACACCTTCTCAGTGACCCTCGACCTCCGAGTCTCGACCGCCTCGGCCAACTTCACCGCCGCTGACAACGGCATCATCGTCTACGGACATCGCGGGAACAAGGCGATCTACACCTATTCTCCCCCACTGCAGTTCGTGAACAGGAACCTCTCCGAGTACCTTAAGGCCACTGTGGACGCCAACAAGGACGACCTCTACGTCAAGAACACTGGAGCCGCCATCGGGAGTGATGTCAGCAGCATCTTCGAGTACGTGAGGGACTTCATCGGCTACGAGGCGTACATCGGCTCCCTCAGAGGGGCACGCGGTACGGTCTGGGGCATGACCGGCAACTCCCTGGACCAGTCCAACCTCCTGGTCGCCCTCCTCCGAGGGGCCGGGATACCCTGCAGGTACGTGACGGGCAGCCTCAGCACCGACGACGCCAGGACCCTGGTCATGTCCATGTACGTGTCCGGGGAGAACGTGACGGGCAACTGGCCCGAGGGGGAGCCCCTGGCAGACCCCGTCAACAACATGACCCTGCTCAACGAGGCGAAGAACCACACCTGGGTCGAGTACTACGTGGGCCAGGACAAGTGGAAGGCACTGGACCCCAGCTTCTCCTCGGCCGCGGTCAACGACACCTTCGCCGTGCCAGCTGACCGGTTCTCCGAGACCCCCGAGCACTGGCGGCATCATGTCCGGGTCAAGGTGAGGGTCGAGGAGTGGGAGCTCTTCGGCGCGATGAACGGCAGGCTCAACATGAGGACCGTCTTCAACAATGTTTACCCGACGGCGAAGCTGGTGGGCCAGAACTCGTACTTCACCCACGAGGTGACCAAGAAGCCCCACGGCCCCGAGTCGCTACCCTTCGGCGGCATCAATCCCTACTACTACGAGACCATAACGTACCAGGACATCCTGGTCATCGCGAACGAGACCACGTACGGGAACACCTACGTGGAGACCTTCTACCCCACCTCCGCCTACGAGCTGCTGTCCGAGGAGTTCCTGGCAGAGTGGATCGACATCGAGATGACCTCGCCAACTGGGAAGTCCGTAAAGACCACGCGGGTGATATTCGACAAGGTGGGTTACGAGTACCGCAGGTCCGACGGCTCGTGCTACCTTAGCGAACCCATGATGGAGCGGGAGCCGCCCGTCAGCGGAGCCGAGGTCTACTCCATTCTGGTGGCGCCCTGTCGTATCCCGCTCTATGCCGTCGAGAACCAGGTGGACCAGTTCCAGGCCTCCTACCAGGCCTACAAGGACGCGGCCAAGAACGACACCACCAAGGCTGACAAGGAGATCCTCAACGAGGCGGTCAAGCAGAAGCACGTCGACCTTCTCCACCTGGCGGCCATGCAGCAGGCCCACATATCCGACATGCGGGACCACACGGCCCAGGTAGTGCTCCAGATCAAGAGCTACTACATCGAGCCCAGGATCATCATCGCATCCTTCGAGTCCAAGGACCCCGAGTTCTACTTCATCCTGGACTGGAGGTACAACGACATACGTGGCCTGGCATACCCGGGGAGTTCCCACGTCACCGCATGGAAGTACCAGGAGCAGAAGGGCATCACCGATACCGACCTTGAGTCGGAGCTGATGGAGGTGTACGCTCCCAACCAGACGGTCATCAGCCTCAATACCATCTTCGAAACGGCCCGGGAGGAGGGCGTGCCCCTGGTCTACCTGCAGCCGGACTGGGCCTTCATGGTGGATAACCTCAACATCTCCGCCGAGGCGAAGAAACGGATTCAACGAGCCCTCGACAATGGCAAGGTCGTGGTGGTACCCCAGCGCAGCGTCATGATGGCCAACAAATCACGCATAGCGTGGTGGGAGCAGGACCTGTCGACGGGCAAGATCTACTCGGTAGGGGAACGGGGCCTCCACTTCTCCCTGTGCGGGATGATGTGCGCCATGGCCATCATCGGCATCCTCCAGTCGATCGTCACAACGGTCATCGGCGTGGGTGGTTCGATGGAGGCGGCCCAGGATGCCATGAACCTCTTCGCCGACGCCGTCCTTGCCGTGGTCGACTGGATGGTGGGCCCGTCCTACGGAACACCCGCAGAGTACAAGGCCTGGTTCGCTTCGATCCGGCAAAAGACAGCGGACTGGATCGCCGCAGCGTACAAGGCCATCCTGATATCCCTGGAACTTGTGGCATCTGGGATCTCCGACATAGGCGGTGCGGTGGCGGGTGGCTCGGCCATCGCCAGTGCCATTCAGAACGTCTTCAAGGGATTCGGCGTGGACATCGTCGCCTGGGGGATCATGGAGGTGTACGGGAAGCGGTTCAAGGTCAACTTCCAAGAGGCCCACGGTTACGCGGGAGGTTCGGCCGCTGTTCAGACCAGCTCCGTCATCAAGCAAATCACCGACATCTCTGGTATCGTCCTCTCCTGGGCCGGCCTCGCCATGTCCTTTGCCGAACACGTCCTCGCGTACGTCCCCGGCACGATCACATCCGCCCTCGGCGCCATCGGCAGGGGGGTCACCTTCGCCCTCGGCGTCTTCAAGGCGGGAGCAGGTTTCGTCATAGCCGCGCTGATCACCGCGTACCTCAAGCAGTTCTCCAACCTGATAGGGGCCATCGGCTGGGCCAACATGCCCGTGGACCCGCCGGGAGACCTTGATCTTCCCCACAACACCACCGCCAACGTGAGCGCCACCGCCGACCTTTCGGGAACCACCCTCAGCGGCACGGTCTACAGCAGCCACCTGAGCATGGACGGGTCCACCGGCGTGGCGGGCGGCTGGGCATCCGGCATCAACCGCTCCTTCTCCTACGACAGCGTGGTCAGTTCGTCAGCATCGGTCTACGACGCCACCGGCTCCCTGGTCGGTACCGGTGCCGTCACCGCCCTTCCCCTTTCGCAGTACGGGACCGTCGACGGGCATGCGAGCTACAACTTCACAGGCACTGGGCTGGTGTCGGTCCACGCCACATCTGCACCAGGAGTGGCCGCGACAGCGGACCTGGGCTCGTACACAGGCTCGGCCACGCGGACCACTGGGTCCTTGACGTTCCATCTCGTCGATGCCAACGTGTCCATAGGGGCCTCCACGTACGTGGGAGCGTGCACCATAGTCTGCAACGCCGCTACAATAAAGGGTGGGGACGCGATCGGCTTTGGCCATCACGGCTCCAGCGTGCAGATTCCCTCTTCAGGGTCGAACCTGACCATCGGGGAATACGCCGGTAGCCTCCAGCTTGGCGGTTCCGCCCTCGGCGACGGTGGCTCCATCTCGTTCACCAACTTCCGTGGCAAGGTCACGGTCTCGGCCCACAACGACACCGCGGACAAGATGGTCGTGTCGGGGGTGGTGAGCAGAGTGATGTACCTTGGACTGAACCGGACCTCTGTCACCCTGGTGGGCCCCCACCAATCCTTCAAGGTCCAGGCGTCCATCCACAGCAACGCCGACGACGACTACGTCCTCAAGGCGAAGGTCCCGTGGGGCACCCTCAACGAATCCCGCGTGTCGGGGTCCCAGCTGGGCAACATCCCCCTTGCCGACATCATCGCCAACGAGAGCTGGGGCGTGGAAGTGAGAACGGACGGTACCATCGAGGTCTTCCCGATGCCGGGCACGGCTCCGGGCACCTACTATGTCACCGTAAGCACCTGGTCCAAGACGGTGACTTCCCTCGAGGACGATGTGATCCTGGAGGTCATCATCCCCAGGTACGACGCTCTCGTGTACGACGTTCAGTCGCCCAGCTACGACGACCATACCCTCACGATCGAGAACAATGGCAACGTGGCAAGGAACCTCAGGATCGACACCTCCTACTCGAAGCCCTCGTGGACGAGGCTCAGCCGTCTCAACATAACCGCCCTTCCGGGCCGGGCCTACGAGACCGGTCTGTACGTCATCCCGTCCTTCGACGTCCCGTGGCCGTCGGGGACCCAGACCATCTGGGTCAACGTGACCGACCGGGACACGAGCACCATCATCAAGACCATCCAGGTCAACTTCACCTTCCCCAACCCGACGATCTCCGACATGGTCATCACCGGACCCGTATATTCCAGCGGGGGCGCGGTGGCGACCTACGATGTCAACGTGACCAACAACGGGACCGAGATGGCCATCATCGAGTTCCAGGTGTCCACACCCCCCGGGTGGGCGGCCTGGTCACCGCCGTCCCTCACCATCCCGGTGGGGGAGGAGGGGAACATGACCCTCACCGTCACCCAGACCAACAGCGCCTGGGACACCGGCGTCCACACCTTCTCGGTGAAGGCAAGTCCCATCATGAAGCCGAGCAACGCCATCTCCGGCAACGCCACGATGACGGTGGCCCGTGTATACGCGGGTGCGGTCAACGTGACGGTCGGTCCCGAGACGGTGGACTATCCCGGGTCCAAGTACAACGTGAGCATCCAGAACGGCGGCATCTATGCCGACAACTTCACCTTCAGCGCCGACGGGCTGCCCTCCAGCTGGTTCTCATTCACCCCATCGGAGGCCACCCTCGCCGTTGACGGAACGGTGAACTACACCATCCAGGTCCACCCGGACACCCCCACGTACTCACCGGGTCCCCTGAACTTCACCCTCCGCATATCATCCGAGAACGACCCGGCCGTCGTCACCGAGGTGACGGTGAACTTCACCATGCCGGACCTGTATGGCTTCGGAGGCACCTCCGACCGCCCGGAGGTATACCTGTCACCCAACGGCAACGTCACCTTCAGGCTCCTGCTCGGATCGTTGGCGAACGTCAACGACACCGTAGCCATCGTTCACACCTCGCCGTCCGGATGGTCTGTGGGTTACTCCTCGCCCGTATCCCTTCCCATCGGAATGGCAGTGGACCAGAACGTGACCATCACCGCCTCAGGAGGCGTCATAGGGGACTACTACTGGGTCAACCTCACGATCACGTCAACGGGCGACGCCAACCGCACCCGGGTGGTATCGGTGAGGGTGCTGGTCATATCCAAGGAGAAGGTGGACCTGGCCAACGCGGCGGCGGAGGCCGCCGGCCTGGCCGAGATCGCCTACTACCTGGATGCGGCGGACGCCCTCACGGATTTCGCGGACCACATCGTCGACTTCATGCTGGACGAGGACAACTCGACCCTGAAGGACCAGGTCCTCACCGACCTTGCCGCCGTCGTGAACGAGACGGCGACCATCGATCCCGACGTCTCGACGGCCCTCGACTCCGCCATGTCCGCCCTCGCCAACGAGACCGACCCCTCCAAGTACGACGCCATCTACGCCAACCTGACCGCCGCGTTGGACGACCTCAATGACATCCTGCGGCCCCTATCCCTGTGGATACCCACCCTCAGGGCCAGACTCCTGGAGCTGGCGGAGGAGGCCAACACCACCGCCTACGCCGTCAACTCCACCTACGAGTTCGACCTGCACGAGCGGCTCAGGTACGTCTGGGCCACCGCACTGTGGTACAGGGACAATCCCCACGACGACACCCGGAAGGGAATAATGGGCTCGTGGGTCGAGGCCTCGGGCTCCTCCATCTCGGTCAACTTCGCGGCCTGGCCTTCCATCGAGGTCCAGGGTGACATCGTCGAGGCGGCCGGCAGCGGCATCGGATCGACCACCGCATGGCCCCTGATCGGGCACATCGGGGACGCCACTGCCGCCATCCGGGCCGTCCGGCTCGCCCTCCCACCGGTGGCAACGGTGCGGGCGGCCCTGATCGCAGCCGGGGATGAGGCGGGACCGGAGGCCTTCAACGCGACGCTGATAGCCAACGAGATAGGGAACTGGGAGATCTACGACGACACCTACCAGGTCTCCCGCCAATTGGACGACCTGGACCGGGGTTGGAAGTCATACGGCCATTTCGACGCCCAGTCCCAGACCACCAGGGATTCCATGGGCTGGTACATCGGGTCCCTCCGGAACAGGCTGTTCTCCAACTTCACCGGTGTGGCGGCCGTCTATCCGTCCCTCAATTCCAGCCTTGACTATCTCGCAGACGCCATTCCGGTCCACACCGGGTACGAGCTGGCCTCTGACCTCCTGGCATTGGCAGAGAACATGAGCCTCCTTGCCGAGATCTACCAGGTCATCGCTGACAGTGGCATCTCCATGAGCCTCTTCCCACCGGCGAACATCGTCGTGGCCGGGAACAGGACCATCTACCGCATCACCCTGGAGAACCTGGCGTCCGCGACCAACAACGTCACCCTGAACTTCACCGGCCTGGAGTACTCGTGGCTCGACCGCACCGACTGGAACTTCACCCTCGCCGCAGGGGAGACCATAGAGGTCTGGTTCAACGCCTCCGCGCCCTCGGACGCATCGGCCGGGATGGTCTACTTCTCCGTCGCCGGCACTCCCGACGAGCCCATCGCCCAGGTGACCAAGGACGCCATCCTTGTGGTCGTCGTCGACATCGGCACGACGGTGGATCCCTACCTGGTCAAGGACGCCATAGAGCGGGGCATCGACTGGCTCAGACTCTCCCAGAACTGGGATGGTTCGTGGAGCTACGGGAATTCCCACACCTCGGCCCACTCTGTGGGCATCACCGGCCTGGCCGTGTGGGCGATGAT
>JAUVEQ010000122.1 GCA_030594725.1 Methanobacteriota archaeon | reverse complement strand
CCCCCCGCCCCCCCCATGGGAAGGGGGGACGAGGGAAGGAAGGTGGTCGGTCATGGGTGACTATGACCGAGGTTGAGTTGTCTAACGCCTGCGCGATGTTGCCAGGACCAGTCCGGCTATCACCAGGGCCAGCATCAGGATTAACGTGGTGAAGCCCGGGCTCTCATCCTCGGACTTCTCCTCGATGAAGTCTGGATACTCCCCCGACGTGGGGGTGAATGCCCCCTCGGAGGAGATGAGTCCCGTGAAGGATCCATCCTCGTAGCCGTCCTTCTCGACGGTCACGTTGACGGTCTGGCCCGCCCAGTCGGCCGGCACCGTTATGGTGACGTTCCCATCTCCGTCGGTGGTACCCGAAAGGGTCGCACCATCGTTCTCCATGGTCACCACGACGCCCTCCACTGGATCGCCATCCTTGTCGGTTATCGGTCCGCCAGTCAGGACGTATTCCGTGGGTGCGACGTAGAACTCGAGGAGGAGGGTGTCGGAGCCGGTCGAGGAGTGGTCGTCCCCTCCCGAATCGTCCATCAGGGAGACTCCGAAGCGGTACATCTTCGCCATGTCGTCGAACTGCACGTCGTCGGAATTGTCCGTCACCAGGGCGCGGGATATCTCGGTGTGCCACGTGCCATCCTCCCAGACGGCCGCCTGCATGACATCTCCGCGGCTTCCGCTCGGAGGCTGCAGGACGCGCTCGGGTATCACGGCACCCAGGTCCATGTACTTCTCCCAGGCATCCGCGACGTCGTCGGCAGATGCAGAGGCGATGGTCAGGGTCTGGCCGTCGTCGATCTCGGCCTGGGTGAGCACCATGGCGTCGATGTAGTCGGCGGGGTTCGACTCTATGTACAGGGGCCCGGTCTTGGCCGAGTTCCTGTTGCGGCCGTAGGTGGAGGAGCCGCCGTCGCCGTGCCGTCCACCATCGCCCTCGTGGGGCGCTTCATCGTAGGTCAGGACCTTGTCGTCGATGAACCCCTTGAAGGAGAACTTGCCAGCCGTGGCCTGGTGGTCGTCGTTGATCGTGGGGGTCCCGGTCTGGGTGGCCTCCGTAACAGGGAGGGACCTGCCGGCCTTCATGTGCCACATGTCGCCCTGCTCCCCATCGACCTCCAGGTAGGCCCCGGCGCTGCCGGATCCGGTATGGCACTTGACCATGCATCCCTGGGTGTCGAAGCCGGTGATGGTTCCGATCTCCCACAGCATGGCCAGCCGGTCCTCGGAGCCGCTGCCCAGGGTCTCGAAGTCCTGGACGAAGTCCATGTGATAGGCACCGCTGTGGTAGTTGTGTTCACCACCACCACCGTTGTCTATCGTGCTGACGCCGAAGTGGTAGGTCTTGCCCATGTCATCGAACTGGACGTCGTCGTCGTTGCCGGTGACAAGGAGCCTCTCCATCTCCGAGGTCCACATGCCGTTCTTCCAGATGGCCGCCTCGTGGATGTCGCCACGGGAGCCCGTCGGGGGGCTGAGGACGCGCTCGGGCACCACGGCGCCCAGGGCATCGTACTCGGCCCAGGCGTCGGCGACGTCAGCCCCAACGTAGCCAGGGTCCGCCGGGTCGGCGGTGATGGTCTCTTCGTCGTCGATCTCGGACTGGAGCAGGACCATGGCGTCAAGCCAGTCCGTCGGCTCCTTCTCGATGAACAAGGGGGCTGCCTTGGTCGCGTTCCTGTTACGCGAGTAGGTCGAGCCACCATCGTCGCCGTGACGGCCTCCGTCCTCCTCGGCGCCCGCGTTCTCGTCGTAGGTCACGTGCTTGTCGTCGGTCCAGCCGTCCAGGTGGAACTCTCCCGCGATGGCCTCAAGGCCGTCAAGGGTGGGCTCGCCCTCCTGGGAGACGCCGTTGGCACCCAGCGACCGGGCGGCCTTCATGTGCCACATGTCGGTGGTGTCGTCCTGTCCCTCCAGGTAGGAGTAGGAGTCGATGTGGCACTTGACCATGCATCCCTGGTCGGCGAAGCCGGCCGCGTCGATGTCCCACTGGATGTTGGACCGGTCCTCCGACTGGCCGTCGGAGTTGCGCCACATCTGCTCGACGTTGTCCCACGCCCAGGAACCGCCACGGGCGATGCTGAAGGTGGGGTCGGCCCACTGCTTCTGGATGAAGATGTGGGTGTCGTTGAAGAGTGCCTTCAGGGTGATGTCGCCGGGCATGGTCCCGCCCGCGACCGCGATGGTAAGGGGAGCCGCGGCGTCCCATGCCTCCTCGTCCACGTTGCCATCCACGTCGGGCGCGTCCTCGGTGTACACGGCCCTCATGGTGTCCTCCGGAACGGGGTTGTACATCCAGGCGCCGCCGCCCCTGGTGAGGCTCATGGTGGGGTCGTCCCACTCGGCGTAGATGTAGATGTCCGTGTCGGTGAAGACCGACCTCATCTTGATGTCACCGTTCGCATCGCCTCCAGAGACGCTGATCACGAGCTCATCGGCGTCCGCCCAGAATGCCTCGTCAGCCATCCCGTCGAGGGTGGGCGCGGTATCCACATGGAGGGACACCAGGGTGTCAGACCCATCCCCCTGGCCCAGGGTGGTGCCAAGGGGAGTAAGGGCTACACTGACCAAGAGTGCGCCCATCACGATCATAACGGTCACGATTTTCTTTCTGTTGATCTTGTACGAATGTATCATGGTATTCCCTCGTAGTTCCAGGTCGCAAGTGTCAGATCCCAATTGAAGAATGGAAGGCGGCCAAAGGAATGGCGAACGACGTACCCGATTTACGGTGTCCCATCCTCTATCCTCCAAACATATGGCCCTCGGTACTTCCGAAGCTTATATTGGGTAATAATATTCAGGTATATCAATCTTACGAATGTAGGATTACAAAAGGAAAAACAGGACAAACATCTAATGTAAAGAAATATAATACCGATATCCGTTCGTTACAATTCGAAACAATCCAATGGATGTTCCTGCACATCATTCGGTCGATTGTCCATTGATTGGACAAAAGGCCAGAGAATCCCTGAAAATCAGTTCACAAGTGGTACGTCGAATGCGGGCCGGTGGAACCGGTATCCGAGGTTAACGGGCCTCAGTAACCCGCCAGCAGGCTCGCCATCAGCCTGCCCTCGGCCTTCCGCAGGTGCTCCACCACGGTCGCCTTGCTCACGCCCACCCGCTTGGACAGCTCCTCGGCGTTCATCCGACGTGGATAGTCGTAGTACCCGTAGCGTTTGGCGGCGACCAGGACCTCCCTCTGCCGGTCCGTAAGGTTCGCAAGGATGTCCTCCTGGTGGAAGGAGGCCTGTTGCACATGCATCTCCCTCACCTCTCCGATCGTGTCTATGACATCCATGAGCTTCCGCAGCTCCTCGTCCTCGCCCACGACGGAGAGCACCAGGGTGTCGCCGGAGAACCCCATGGGGGTGTCCCAGATGAGGTCCAGGTCGAATTGGCGGAACATGCCAAGCATCTCCTTGGGGGCCTGCACCTGGACCACGCACGTGTGGGTCTGGCCCGAGGACTGGATGACGGAGACGACCTGGGCGGGAGGCGGGAACGTCAGGTCCCCGATGGTGAAACCCTCCCTCATGGTGACCTCCATGATGCCCACCTTGATGCCCCGATGGAAGTCGATGCGGACCATCTCGATGATGGTGTACGACTCCACGTTGGAAAGGGCCTGCTCCATTATCTTGTCGAGAGGCGGCTTGAGGCCAAGTTCGAGGATCATCTTGCGCATGAGCGGACATATGGGCGACCCCGTTATTTAAACTACCCTACATGAACGGCACCAAGGTAATGATATCCCAGGTACGTACATGCCCTCGACGAAGGAGCGGTGAACACGATGGCGATCGTAGATATCTCCGGCCTGCACAAGAGCTACACGACCGGAAGCGAGGTTACCAACGTTCTCACCGGTCTCGACCTCAGGACCCGAGAGGACGAGATGATAATGATCATGGGCCCCTCGGGGTCCGGCAAGACCACGCTCCTCAACCTCCTGGGCGGCATCGACAAGGGCCAGAAGGGCTCCATCTCGGTGGACGGTCGCGAGATAACCGGCCTGGACGCCAAAGCCCTCAACGAGTACAGGAGACACCAGGTGGGTTTCATCTTCCAGTTCTACAACCTGCTCCCAACCCTCACCGCCCGTGAGAACGTGGAGCTGGGCCTGGAGATGCTCATCAAGGACAAGGGCGAGCTCAGGGAACGGGCGGAGAAGTACCTCCGCATGGTCGGTCTCGACGACAAGATGGAGAACTTCCCCCAGGAGCTCTCGGCGGGCCAGCAGCAGAGGGTGGCCATCGCCCGGGCCCTGGCGAAGGAGCCCACGCTCATTCTGGCGGACGAACCGACGGGTAACCTGGATGAGGAGAGGGCAGCAAAGATAATGGTGATGATGAAGCGGCTCCAGCACGAGCTGAAGATCACGTTCATCATAGTCTCCCACAACTCCTACTTGAAGGAGTACATGGACAGGACGTTGACGCTGAGACACGGTGTGCTCGAGACGATGGACGCCTGAGCTGAGGGAGGCAAGACCCGTGAACAACATAAACAAGAGCGTTGTGCGGAAGTTGCTTCGTATGAAGTGGCGAACCCTTGCCATCGCCCTTGTCGTGGGACTGGCCATGGCCATGATAGTGTCGGGCCTCTACGGCGGCGCCGTCATGGACGAGAGCGTCCAGGTCTTCTTCGAGGAATCGGCGATGCCCGACGTCTTCGTGGACTTCAACGTCCCTGTCAACAGATCGGAGGTCAACGAGGTCCTTGCTACCTCCGGGGACGTGGATGATTTCGACTCCCGCCTCAAGGTCGGAGGGACGTACGTCAGTCCGAACAACGAGTCCTTCCAGGCCATACTCATCGGGATGGGTGACCCCGACGGCGCCACCATCAACAAGTTCGAGCTCGTGAAGGGCGAGTTCTTCGACGGCACCGGCGAGGGCAACGCAGTGTCCAGTATGGAGTCCAAGGGCATCCGGGCCGGCGAGATCGTTGACGTGCGGGTGCTCGGCAACCTGGTCTCGGTGGAGATCATGGGCACCATCCGCAGCCCGGAGTACGTTTTCCCAACGGCGTACTCGGACCTGGCCCTGCCCACCCAGGGCTCCCTGGTCGTGCTCTACCTGCCCCTGGAGGATGTGCAGGCCCTCATCAACGGCACCGATGCCGTGAACGACGCGATATTCCTCCTGGAGGAGGACGGGAGCGCCGAGGACGCGATCGATCAATTGGAACCCTTCGGCATATCATCGGTGATCTATCAGGAGGACCATCCATCGGTCGTCTTCATGCGCTTGGGCTCGGCCAAGATCAAGAACATGATGCCGGTCATCGGGTTCGTCTTCCTGTTCATCGGATTCATAACGGTGTTCATGACCATGGCGCGCCTGGTCCAGACCGACTCCAGGTACATCGGCGTGCTCATGTCCCTGGGGTTCAACCGGGGGGAGATCGTGAGGTCCTACCTCATGCTGGGTCTGGTCATAACGGCCATCGGGTCCATCCTCGGTATCATCTTCGGCCTCCTGTTCACGTACTCGATCGTCGTCGCCGGCCTCAGTCTGTACATGTCGATAACCATAACCTTCCCCCTGGACCTGATGCCCTTCATAGTTGGGATCCTGTTCGTCGCCGGCGCGGTGCTGCTCTCCGTCGCCATTCCCGTCTCGTACATCACCCGATCCTCCGTGCGAGAGGCCCTGGAGTACAAGCCCAGGGGCACCGTCACCACTTCCCGCCTGGGAGGCAAGGCCTCGCGGCTCACCCGGATGGGCCTTCGGAACACCACCCGCAACCCGGCGCGGCTTGCCATCACCGTCATCGTGGTGGGGATAACCATCGGTACGGCCGGGATGTGGCTCGTGATGATGGACTCGGCCTGGGGTTACATGAGCGACCAGATCGATGCCAACACCTGGGACCTCCGATCGGCCTTCAACGTACCCGTGGAGGCGGACTCGGTGGACGCCGGGTTCCTCAACCTGGACCCGGATGATACAAGTTACGTCATCCCGTACACAGCCATGTCCGCCATCGTCGAGAAGGGCTCGACACAGTCGGGCGCGTACGTGTACGGATCCAACGAGATGGAGCGTACAAAGAACTTCGACGTGCGCGAGGGGAAGCTGGACTTCTCTGGGGCCGTGCTCTCCAGCAAGCTTGCCGACGACCTGGGCGCGGGGCCTGGCGACGACATAGACATAGTCGTGGGCTCGACCGTGGTCACCTTGGAGGTGACGGGCGTGGTCCAGGAGGCCATCGCGCTGATCGTCTACACGAACCGCGACGTCCTGGCTCCCTTGTTCACTCCCGAGGACTGCAACGGCGCCTACATCCAGCTGGTGGATCCCGCCACCTCATCGGAGCAGGCCGTCAGGGTCCGAGAGGTGGAGGTGGTCGCTGGAGTTCTGGAGATAAGGGAGGTGAAGGCCAGCTTCGAGGTCATGCTGGAGCTGGCCCAGGGCTTCTTCCTGATGTTCTTCATGATCAGCGCCGTCATCACCCTGGCCGTGGCCGGCTCGGCCGTGATCATCTCGGCCATGGAGCGGGACGTGGAGTTCGCGACCCTGGACACCCTGGGCTTCTCCAAGTGGCACGTGGCCAAGGTCATCACCGTGGAGATGACCATCCTGGCCCTCGTCTCCTCCCTGATCGGCATCCCCATGTCGTTCATCCTGGCCCAGATGCTTGCCGAGAGCTTCGCCCAGGTCCTGTTCGAGTTCCCGGTCATCCTGGCAACTGGCGCGATGATCACCACCTTCTTCCTGGGAGTGGTGTTCGTCCTGCTCTCCAGCATCATGCCCATCCGCTACAGCTGGAAGCTGGACACCGAGCAGACCATCCGAGAGCGGACGGCGGGTTGAGCCGAACGAGTAAGGCGATGCCCTTAAGACCGAAAGAGATTTCAACCACCCCTCTCCAATGGAGAGAAGGGGTATCAAGATGGCAAGCGACCCGGTCTGCAAGATGAACGTGGATGAGAAGACCGCCAAGTGGACCTCCGAGCACGAGGGCACCACCTACTACTTCTGCGCCGAGGGCTGCAAGGAGGACTTCGAGGACAATCCGGACTGGTTCCTGAAGGGCGGGGGCACGACGAGCCACCGCTGCTGAGGCCGGTCCTGACCACTCAGGCGATGACCTTATCTTCTACCAGGACGAGCCTTGGCCCTCCCCGGGAGGGGAGATGAGGTATCACAATGGCTCTCGACCCGATATGCAACTGGGAAGTAGACCCCGAGACCGCGGAGTGGTCCAGCGAGCACAGGGGAACGAAGTACTACTTCTGTGCTCCCGGATGCAAGCAGATCTTCGATCAGGACCCGGAGAAGTGGACAAGCGGCGGCGGGCAGCAATACGCAGGTGGCGGCTGCTCCTGTTGCGGCGGCCACTGATCCTCCCGATGGTCGGGAGACCAGAGGCCCTCCCGTCCCGGTAGCCAGGATCCCACTGGTCCCAGCGAACGGACCGTTCGGACCCTCCGATAAGATACAAATAGCGATGGCCTCCTTTTCGACCCGTTCATCATGGAACTCGATCCCGTCGACATCAAGATCCTCGAGCTGCTCCAGGAGAACGGTCGCCTCTCCTTCCGTGACCTGGCCAAGAGGACCGGGGTCACCACCCCCACGGTGTCCAGCAAGGTGGAGCACCTGGAGAACATGGGCCTGATCGAAGGGTACACAGTGGTCATCAACCCGGAGATGCTGGACCAGCTCACCATCCTTCTCGACATCGAGTGCAAGCCCTCGGACCTCAAGGCGGTGCTGGACAGGATGGAGGGCGAGAAGGAGGTCAGGGAGCTCTACGCGGTGGACGGCACCAGGGTGCACGCCAAGGTCACCTTGAGGGACCAGAACCACCTCAACGGGTTCCTCGAGACCCTGGGCTCGATCGAGGAGATCACGACGTACAAGTACCACACCGTCACAAGGACCGTCAAGGAGGCCTCTCGAGCGGTTCTCCACGATGGCCAGAACGTGGTGGTGAACTGCTACTATTGCGGCAAACCCATCTACGACAACCCCGTGAAGCTCAAGCTGGACG
>JAUVEQ010000182.1 GCA_030594725.1 Methanobacteriota archaeon | reverse complement strand
GTGTGACGGGCTGAGTCCCAGGGCCCTGTCGAACAGGTCGATGGCGCCCTCGTTCGCGCCGTGCTCCAGCAGGAAGACGCCCTTGGCGTTCAGGGCGTCGAAGTTCTCCTCGTCCAGGGACAGGGCCTTGTCGTAGGCCTTGACGGCGGAGCTGTCCCGGCCTGTGGCCTCCAGCAATCCCCCCAGATGGGTGTACACGCGACTGAAGTCGCCCTTGAGACGGTCGTACACGGCGTAGTTGTTGTCCAAGAACAGGAGCACCTTCTCGAGGGCGTCGCCGGCGACCCGGTCGCCTTTGCTCTTGCGCGTATCCTCTGCCTGTGCTATTCGCTTCTCTGCCTTGCGCAGTACGCCCTTCTCTTTATCGAACAGGTCCTTGAGGCTCATAAGAGGGAGTCCCCTGACGCGGTTTGAATTATCGACCATGTAGAAAAACCCTGTCCTCTCAGTCTCACGCGCGTGGAGCGTGTCATGTTTCAGGTTCGATACGTTCCAGAGTGGGGGCAAACCTTTATTGGGACGGTGCGGCATGAGCGGGACAGAGGTGTCAAAATGGCTCCGAGGAGCGGTCACATCAAGTTCAAGAAAGGCACGAAGTGGAAGGACCTGCTGGAACCCTTCCCGGGCCTGTTCGAACTATTCCTGGACGAGACCGCCCAGAGGAACGACGACGAGCTGTTCGACACGATGCTCCTCAAGCAGAACATCGCCTGCCTGGAGAAGGGCCAGAAGCCCGAGGGGTACAACCGGAACAACCGGGTCCGCATGATCTTCCCCATCGTCGACCGGTCCACGGAGTTCTACGTTTACAGGTCGACGGG
This sequence comes from Methanobacteriota archaeon, assembly GCA_030594725.1. Lineage (GTDB taxonomy): Archaea > Thermoplasmatota > DTKX01 > DTKX01. The sequence continues at coordinate 5,448 of JAUVEQ010000182.1, read as the reverse complement.
TTCCGATGACATCGTCCGCATCACCAACCGGCTCTCGGAGTACCTTACCGAGAAGAAGCTGGTGCACAAGGTGGAGTGGGACAAGATGCTCCTCTTCGAGCTGAAGATCAAGGGCAAGCGCTAGGCCCTCTTCTCTCTCTTCCTAGCCACCTTCGGGATCTGGTATGAGCTCCAGAGTGTCCCCTGAAGCGATGAGGGCCTCGCCGAAGGTGGTAGAGCCCCTGAGGATGCGATCGCCGGTACGGACCACGTAAGCTCCTGGGTCCTTGTTCCAGAAAGAGGCGGCGCTCTCGATGATCTCCTCCATGAGGGTGTCGTCCTCTACATCCATGGCGATAACTGAGCCAGAGTCAGCGTCCTTGAGGTTAATCCGGTTGGTCATGAGGGGCACCCCGTGTCGTCCGGTCCAAGATATTGTAGGGAGGGCATAAATAAGCTGCGGCCAGGCCCAACTCGTGAGAAACGTGTCAAAACCATTTAATACGTCCCGTCCAGTGATTCTCCCAGCGCGAGCGGTGATGCTGGGACCATAGTAGGTCCTCATTCACACCGCCACGCGCCATCGAGGGACCTTCCATGTCGTGGACCCCAAGAACCCGTGTGCGCACATGCCTGGCCATCATGGTCCTGGGCGTGCTTAGCCTCTGCCTGTCCCCGCCTGCCTTGGCCGCAGAGGCTGGAACGATCGTTTTCATGAGCCCCGGCGGGCTCGTCTCAGGAGAGTACGTCCTTAACGTGTCCGTCACGTGGGAGAACAGCCCTGGCACCGTCGAGTACGGCATCGACGAGGGCGTGTGCTGCAACCCCCTCACCATGACCTCTGGCACGTACTACGAGGCAACCATCGGGACCGCGGCCCTCACCGACGGGGCACACACCATCAATCTGGTGATAGAGGACCCCCTGGAGTTCAATTCCACCGCATCCCACGAGATCGTTGTTGACAACACCGCCCCTGTCATCACCGTTGAGGACCCCGGTGCTGGCATGGTCACCGGTGAGTACACCGTCACCGCCGAGGTGGTGGACACCAACCTGAACGCCTCCTCGGTCATGCTCATCATCGACGGGAACATGTCCGACGCACGGTCCATGGAGGGGTCAGGGAGCACCTTCACCTACGTGCTGGACACCTTGGCGGAGGAGTGGTGGTACGGTTCGTACAACCTGACGGTCCATGCCCACGACATGCTGGATCACGAGACCATCTCGGACGGGATCACCATCGATGTCGACAACGAACCGCCCCTCATCATTTTCACATCCGATGGTGGTCACGTGATGGGCTTCTACGACCTCACGATCTACATAAACGAACCCAACATGGACACCAACGCGGTCTGGGCCGTCTTCGACGGCGATGTCCTGAACCGGACCAAGATGGACCACGTCGGCGATGGGACCTACTCCTACAAGTTCGACACCACCACCATGGCCGACGGCGACCACGGGGTGTACATCATCGCCACCGACCTCTCCGCCCAGACCCAGGAATCGGAGGAGCTGTTGCTACAGGTGGACAACAATCCCCCCATGAGCCATATCACCTCCCAGGGAGGGAACGTGTCAGGGTACTACACCCTGACCGCAGCGGTGTCGGACGCCTACCTGGACACCGATTCGGTCTACATCGTTGTGGACGGCGACGACGCCAACGCCACCATGATGGCCTGGACCGGCGAGGACTACGAGGTCATCCTGGACACCCGGAACATGGAGGACGGCATGCGGTACCTCAGGGTCTGGGCCTTCGACAGGTGGGACCAGTCCTCTCGATCGGAACCCTTGATGCTGGACGTGGACAACAACGAACCCTACGTGATGTTCCTCTCCTCGCCGGGCACCAAGTGGGGCACATACCGGATCCGCGTGAACGTCACCGACCCCCACCTGAACACCTCCTGCGTGATGGTACGGGTGGGTGGGGCTGAACCGATGGCGATGAAATTCTCGAACGATGAGTGGTACTACAACCTGGACACCACCCAGATGACCAACGGGTTGACGTCCATCACCATCAACACCTGCGACACCCGCGGGAACCGCAACGACAGGGAGTACATGGAGATAATGGTGGAGAACCGCGCCGACCTGGAGATCGTCTTCGTGGAGTGGGTCAATACCCGGGTGGAACCCGGCACCGTCGCCAGGGTCAAGGTCACCGTCCGCAACAACGGCTACACCGTCGCCAACGACTTCGAGGTCGCCCTCAAGTCGGGAAATGAGGTCCTGGCAACGTCCAAGGAACTTACTGGTATCCGGCCGGGCAAGAGCCACTCATACACTCTGGAGTGGAAGGCCAAGGGCTCGGGGGAAAAGATCGTCCGCCTCGAGGTGGACTCCGGGAACGCCCTGGCCGAATCCGACGAGACCAACAACCACTGGGACCAGCAGACCCTCACCATCGCCGAGGAGAGTCCTGGCATGGGAGCTGCCCTCGCATTGGTGGCCACGGCGGGTGCAGCGGGCCTGATAAGACGGCGCAGGGACCAAGGATAAGACCCCTCCGACGAGGGGTCCCGCAGGCTCCGAGTAGGCTCCGAGTAGGTTCCAAGTGGGCTCCGAGTGGGCCCCCCGTTGGGGTATCCAGCACACCAGTCCAGTAACCACAATCCTTAATAGGAAACAGGACCTTCGTGGCCGAGGAGCCCCTCGAATGCCAAGGAGACCATCCCTGGATGACAAGATCGACGCCCAAATCCTGTCGGGCGTGTCCGATTACGTCAGGGTCCGTACCCCGAGGCGCGAGAAGGGTGAGATGTTCGCCATCGCCGAGCAGTTGCTCGGTGCCTCCAAGATCCGCATCGCCTGCGCCGACGGAAAGACCCGCCTGGGCCGCATACCCGGCAAGTTGCGTCGCCGCATGTGGATCCGTGAGGGCGACCTGCTCATAGTGGTGCCCTGGGAGTTCCAGGACGAGAAGGCGAATGTGGTCTGGAGGTACACCAAGACCCAGTCCACCTACCTCTCCCGGCAGAAGCGCATCCCGAAGCTCGTCGACATCTTCTGAGGGACGTCCTTCTCACTCCAACCCTACGCTTCCTCCCATTCCGACGCATCAGCCGAGGGTTCGCTGGGCTTCGCCTTCACCTTCTCGACGTAGGGCGTCAGGAAGTTGCTGGAGTTCTCGGGGTCGGCGTAGTACCACTTACCCCTTATGGACACTATCACGCTTCCATCGGGCAGCTCGTTCCTGGGACCGGTGGCGATCTCCTCGGCGAGCATCTGTGGCTGGATATGCCTCAGTGCTGGAGCGGGGATCCCGTAGGGCAGGGCCTGGATGGCAGACTGCACCTTCCGTTTCTCCGTCTCCTTCCGGAGCGCCTCCTTCTCAGCGTCATCTACAATGGACTCCTCGGTGCCCACGTCCGACCACAGCTTTGCGGTCTCCGCGGAGGCCGTCTCCGTAAGGCGCATCTTGTGGGCGGCGTCGTCCGATGGGACCATACCGGTGCCGGTGACCTCTATCTTCTCCTCATCCGCGGCCTTCTCGGCCCTCTCGGCGGCCAGGTCATTCTCCCACTGGTCGGCCGTTGCCTTCACGGCCACAGCCATCTTCTCCAGGTGGAGACGCTTCTTCTCCTCCTCCGTGAGGGGGATGGGCGCCTCCAAGGCCGCGTTGCGGCGCTTGACCACCAGGAACGCGATGAGCAGGGCCACGACTATGGCCACCACGATGCCAATCAGCAGTCCCATGGACAGGCCAGTGTCCGGGTCATCCGGCGGTGGCGGGGGCGGGGGCACGGGTTCCGCTGACACGGTTATGTTGATGAAGATCTGCTCTGAGGTCACCCCGTCGCTAACGGTGAGGGTGATCTGGTGGGCGCCGGATTCGGTGAACCGGAAGTTGATGTTCTGACCGAGGCCCAGGTCCCCGGATACGTTGGACGTCCAGCTGTAGGTCAGTTCCTGGCCATGCTTGGTGTCCGGGTCGGTGCAGACGCCGCGCAGGCCCACGGACTCGTTCCACTTGTAGGTCATGCCATCGCTTGGCGATATGATCCTCGGGACGTCCACCGGGTCGTTGATGTTGATGACCAGAACGGTGAAGTTGGCCCACATCTTGTCATCCAGGTCGATGTTGTCGTTGACGGAGAGGCTGAAGTTGAGCCAGCCAACGTTGTCGTTGGTCGGGGAGTAAGTAAGCCATCCGTTGGTGAGGTCCAGGCTCACCTGGGTCGTGGTCACACGGAACAGGAGGTCGTCGCCCTCCACGTCGAATGCCAACACCTCGATGACGAGGATCCCGTCCTGGTCGACCTCCAGGTAGATGTCATCGGTGGTGTAGGGCTGGCCCGCCACCATGATGAAGAACGCGGGGTCGTTCACCGGCAGCACGTTCACCGTGACCGTCTGGCTCACCTCGAACTCGCCGTCCGAGGCCCAGAAGGTGATCTCCTCGGTGCCCCACCAGTTATCCTCCGGCGTGTACGTCACGATGCCCGTCTCCTGGTCGATGTCGACTGTGAAGTAGCTGGCGGGCGGGTCCACCCTGTAGGTCAGCACGTCCCCGTCCGGGTCGCCGAAGGCACTCGAGAGGTCGGTCCATCGGGAGTCGGACGTGTCCTCCACCAGTTCTGGGGGCACCAGAACCTGGGTCACCATGGGCGCTGCGTTGACGATGAGCTTCCATGCAATGCCCGCCGGACCCTCGTCGTCGCCGTCGAAGGCCCGGACCTCCACGGTCCAGTTCTGTCCACGGATGAGATATGAGCTGGGTACATCCTCCATCGTCAGGTTGGGCACCAGCACACCGTCCAGGTACCAGGAGAAATAGTACGTCAAGCTGGGGCTCTCGACATCGCTGGCCGAGATGTCGATCGACGCTGTCAGCGGTGAGGTGGATGTCGCCCTGACTGGATCGATGTGGATCTCGGGAGCCGTGGGCAGGTTGTTGATCACCTCGTACATCTCGGTGAAGAGCTTCCAACCGGAATCCATCTTGTCGCTGTCCGTCACCATGACACGCAGGTCGTACACCCCCACGGGAATGTCGACCCTGGGTGAGATGGAAGCCCTCCATGAGCCGGACCGGAAGCCAAGGTCGGATATCATGAACGCCACCCACGGGTCGGAGGTCCCGCTCAACCGGTGCTCGAGCTTGACGGAGAGCTCGTCCAGGAAGTCGTACTCGTCGGTGACGTTGATGGTGGCGTCGATGGAGTGGGTACGCAGAACGTTGTCATCGCTCACCTCCAGACCCAGCACCAACGGAGAGGCCCTGTTCCGGGGGCTCCAGTTGAGCCAGAGGTCGTCGATGGCGAAGCCCGCTCCCGGGTCGATCCCGTCGACCACGATCATGATCACTATGGCCTCGTGCTCACGGATGCGGAACTTGTCCGCCAGGCTCCACTCGTTGGCCCCCGCCATCAGGGCCGTCTCTGCCAGCAGCTCGCCCGTGGTGGAATCCAGGACCTGGATGGTGCCAGTGTGGCCCGCTGGCAGGTT
>JAUVEQ010000110.1 GCA_030594725.1 Methanobacteriota archaeon | reverse complement strand
GTCCATTCCCCACATGAAGGTGGACCTCCAGGGACCCTCACGGGTGAGGCTGTCGATCCAGGTGACCATCTGGAAGTCCGAGAACTTCTGGTCCGTGCCGGTCCATACCTGGGAGAAGGCCCGGCCGGGGGAGATCTGGTCGTGCTGGTAGAACATCTTGCCCTCGCCGGGATAGTTCACCAGGAAGGCAGATGCCCGGCCAGCACCCCCGACGCCGGACCACGGGAGTGGGCGCCATGAATCCATGAAGTCAGGGTCCAACGTGCTGTCGTAGTCCCACATCTCCGCACCCAGCAGGTAGGGTTTGTAACCGGGGTCGGTCGCATCTGGATTGCCGTAGTAGACGCGGTAGGTCCGGGGACCGTTGGGAGCCATGTCGGTCAGCAGGAAGAGCTCGACATATACGAGCCAATTGAGATCGGCGCTGCGAACGACGCCACCGACCTGGTAGGGAACCTCCTGGAGATAGGGGTCCGCCACACGGACCTCTATTGTGCCAGTGCAGTGACCCTCGGGGATGTGCACGCTGATGTAGGTCATGGTCCCGTACTCCCACTGGTCAGAGTTGAGGGAGATGTCCACGCCCGTGTAGTAGGTCCACGTCCCGCCGCCGGAGGCGCTGAAGTCCGGGGAGGTGAAGTCGAGCCTCAGCCCCCCGTCGTGACGGAGGCCCTCGAGGCTCTCGTAGTCGGAAAGCTCGTCCGGACCTTGCACCATCGCCATGTGCTGCCTCGAGACCTCGAGGCCATCATCGGTAAGGTCGAAGCCCTCGACGGACCCCGGTGCAAGATCCCGCCAGGCGTCGACGTCGTTGGATACCAGGTCCTCCGCATCAACCCCGGAACCCTCCAGGAGAAGCTCCGCTGACAGGACCCTCCCTTCAGGGGGTAACGTCACGTTGAAAAGAGCGCTCTCGTCGCCCCCAAGGGTCCATTCAATGGGGAGATCGCCGTCGTCTATGCTGTCCACGGCCAGACCCCCGGCCGGTGCGATGGCCATCCACATGCTGGATACCAGCAGGAGAAGGACCATCATCATGGCTACAAAGGGTCGACCTGTGGAAGGATTATAGGCAGGTGCGTGCATCGCCAGCCCTCCGAGTGGCTGGAGTTCCCACGCGTGGCCTGTGTATATTACCTTTGTTGGCTTAGTACAGGAAATGAAAACGTCCGGAACAGGGGCCAGGGCCCCTTTTCCCAAGGCCGGGGGAGGGAACGCGCCTACATCGCCCAGAATGGCTCCGTCTTGCGCTTGATGTCGGCGATCTCCTCCATCACCATGCGATCGTCGACGCTCATGTCCATGCGCAACAACGCCCTGGCATGGCCCTCGGGGACATCCACGTAAAGCACGTCCTCGGCCTTTATCTGGCGGCCGACGGTGACATTGGTGAGGGCCACGGCGACCTCCTTGCCCTGGCCTACCTCCCTGATGCTCTCGTTCCCGTCCCGGATGGACTTGATCTTCCCGAGCTCCCGTCCGTCGGGACGCAGGATGGGTTGACCGACCCTCAGTCGTCCGGCCAGCACGCGGACGCCCACGATGGCGGGCTTGGACACGCGGAATATGTGGTCCGGGAGTATCAGGAACTTGCCAGGATGGATGTAGTCGATGCGACGCTCGGCGTCCAGCTCCTCCTTCTTGCGCTCGGCCCACTCCTGGTAGTCCTCGACCAGCTTGTAGACCACGTCGCCGTGGATCAGCTTGACATCCTGCTTGAGGAGTTCCTCCTCGGCATCTGGGAGCACATCGACGTTGAAGGCGATGATGACCCTGTAGAGGGGTTCGAGGTTGGTGGAGACCTCCACGATGTCCTTGCGGGCCACGTTGCGTATCTCCGCCCGGGCGATCGGAAGGTCCGCCCCTTCCATCTCGAAGGCCAGACCCTCGAGCGAGCCGACCGCGTCGGCCAGGACCGTCAGTCCGGTTTCCCGGATCTCGATGGCGGGCTGGGACGCGTCCCTCACCTCGTCCATCGCCTCCTCCCCGTCGCCCTCGTAGGCGATTATGGGAGAGCCGGCCAGGGCATCCTCCAGGCCAGGTCCCGCGATCTTGACACCGGTGGCGGCCACCACCTCCTTGATGGAGTCGAACCGGTTCTTGGGGTCTCGGATCTCATCGAGTGGCTTGGGCTTGAGCAGGGCCTTCACCTGGGTAAGGATGGGACCGTTCACGCCACCGACGACGAGGCGGTCACCGGTCCGCAGGACACCGTCGTAGATGATGGCGTCCATCGTCTTTCCCAGGCCCGGGACGTCCTTCACCTCCAGCACGGTGCCGCGGGCGGGTCCCGAGGCCTCGTAGTCCAGCTGGTCCTGGAGGTACCGCTGGGAAAGGCCCTCGAGGATGAGCAGCAGGTCAGGGATGCCCTCGCCCGTCCTGGCCGATATCGGCACTAGCGCTACGGATTCGGTGAAGTCCTCGATGCGGTCGTACCGGTCCGACGGTACCCCCTCGGAGTACAACCGCTCGATGAACCTGAAGATCTTGTCGTCAAGCCTGTCGCGAACCTGTTCGATCTGCAGGTCGTAGGTGGTCACGAAGGGCATGCCCTTGTGCTTCGCCCAGCCCTGGATCCGGTCGATCTTGTTCAGGGCTATGACAAAAGGGGTCTTGTTCCGTTGGAGTATCTTGAGGGATTCGAGGGTCTGGGGCTTGAAGCCCTCGAGCACGTCGATGATGAGAACGGCGATGTCCGCCAGGGCACCCCCCCTGGCGCGAAGGGTGGTGAAGGCCTGGTGTCCAGGGGTGTCGATGAACAGCAGTCCGGGCGAGTCAAGCTCCTGCGCGCCCATCAGGGGAGCGCAGAGCTCGTTGATGACCTCTTTGGGAACCTCGGTGGCGCCTATGTGCTGGGTGATGAGGCCCGCCTCGCGGGTGGCCAGGTCGGTATGGCGGACGCTGTCCAGCAGCGTCGTCTTGCCGTGGTCCACGTGCCCGAGAACGGAAACGATCGGCTGTCTAGTCGCCATCCCTACCCCTCCTGGGGCGACCTCACTCCCCGTAGAGCCAGGCCTCGTCAGCCCGCTCGTACTCCAGCATACCGCCCTCTGGGAACCAGAGAGCGATCTCGCGCTCCGCCGAGGCGGGCGAGTCGGAGGCGTGGACGACATTCCGAGATATCTGGAGACCGAGGTCACCGCGGATGGTGCCCGGGGGCGACGTGGCGGGGTCGGTCGTGCCGACCACGTTGCGCACCACTGCGATGGCGCCCTCGCCCTCCACCACCATGGCCATGACGGGTCCGGAGGTGAGGAAGTCCACCAGTGGACGGTAGAATGGCTTGCCCTCGTGCTCAGCGTAATGGGTCTCCACGAGCCGGGCATCGGGCCGTAGCATTCTCGCGGCCACGAGTTTGAGGCCCTTGCGCTCGATGCGGGTAATGACCTCGCCCACCAATCCTCGGTGGACGCCGTCGGGCTTGACCAGGACCAGGGTTCGTTCCATCAGGTCACCTCCCGGTCTCACTTCTCCCTGATGTAGCGTTCGGTCCACTCGGTCCTTCGGGGCACACGCTTGAGCTTCACCAGGTTCTTCTGGCACTTGGAGGAGCAGAAGTGGAAGATGGTGCCGTCCTTCTTGATGTACATCTTGCCCGTCCCTGGCTCTATCTCCAAGCCACAGAACGTGCAGTTGCGGCGAGTGACCATCAGGTTCACCTCACCGATAGCTTCCGGGCCTCCCAGGAGGTGTCACGGAGCATCAGGATGTCTCCGATCTGGACAGGGCCCATCACGTTGCGCGTGATGATGCGACCCTTGTCCCTCCCGTCGAGGACGCGGACCTTGACCTGGATGGCCTCTCCGGTCATCCCGGTCCTTCCGATGAGCTCCACCACCTCGGTGGGGATCCCGTCTTCAGCCATCTAAGCATCCTCCTCGTTCATTCCTTGACCTGGCTCAGTTTGCCGCTGAGATCGTCGATACGGGCCTTGGCCTTGCCAGCCTGGACCACCGCGACCGCGCTGGTGGGTACGGACAGACCCGCAGCCGACCCCAGTTCCTGCTTGGAGGGAACGTAGCCGTAGGCCACTTCCTTCTCGTCGCACAGCATCGGCACGTGTGCCAACACCTCGGGGGGCACGACATCCTCGGCCATGACCACGAACCTGGCCTGGCCTCGCTCGACTACCTTGGTCACCTCGTTCGAGCCCTTGGCGATCTTGCCGTTCTCCGAGTCGCGGGCAATCTCCACGACCTCGTAGAGCTGGTTGACCAGCTCCTTGGGCACCTCGAACCTGACATACATCGGTTTTGCCATGGATACACCTTCTCCTTCGACCCCCAGAGGGGGCTTCATCATTCATCGCAGGCGACCCTGGTCGCCCGGGCGTCTCACGTAAAGAAGGGGCTATATTAAAAGGTTTGCCCGCTGGCCAGGAACCCTTGTGACGCCAGGGGAAGGGGAATCTTCATCTATGTATGGCGGGCATTCATCCCCATCGAGGTCGTTAAAATGCGCATCGCCCTCCTCTCCGACATACACGCCAACCTGCCAGCGCTCCAGGCAGTTACGAAGGACGCCCGAGATATCTATGCCGACACCTTCATCTGCGCCGGCGACGTGGTGGGCTTCGGCCCCCATCCCAAGGAATGCGTGGACATGATAAGGGGCCTGTGCCAGGTGACCACCTCGGGGAACCACGACCGGGCCATCGGTTGGCACGAGGACTGCCGCTGCCATCCCGCCCTGGCGAGCATCGCCACCGCCGCGGAGGGATACGCGAGGCAGAAGCTGTACAGCCAGGACCTCCAGTGGCTCGCCGGGATGGGCCACGAGGCGGGCCTGTACATCGGCGGGAAGGAGCTGTTCATCGTCCACGGCTCACCGGGCGATCCGCTCTACGGGGGCATCATGGCCGACGCTGACCCCGAGAAGCTCCGATTGTCCTTCATGACGATAGATTGCGACTACGCGGTCTTGGGCCACACCCACCAGCAGATGGTGATCCGTGACGTGGTGGAGGGGGCGACGCTCATCAACCCCGGCTCGGTGGGGTTCCCCCTGGACGGCGACCCCAAGGCCTCCTACACCTTGCTGGACATCGAGAAGGGGGAGATCCATCCCCGCAGGGTCACGTACGACCCGGAGCAGACCATCAAGGACCTACGGTACCTGTCCCCGGCGGAGAAGGACGTACTCTCCCACATCTACAGGACGGGTTCGTATCCCAAGTAGCGAGGGCACCCCTCGCCGACGGGGCCCGGGCAGAGGGCAGCAACGACATCGATGGCCGTCGGGCCTATTCCCTATCCACTCCCACCTGGATCTCGGGCACCTGCTGGGTCCCCAGGTCCAACCTGGTCGGGTTGAAGCCCAAGCGGTCCTTGGCCGAGTCGGACATCATGTCAGGCCGCCAGGCAACCGTGTTGTCGATCTCCACCTCGACACCCTTGATGCCGTTCAGCTCGAGCAACTTCCTGTGTGCCTCCATCATGATGAACGGTTGGAACGGACATCGGGGGGTGGTGGTCCTCATCGCGACGGTGACGTAGTCACCAGAGACGTTGCACTCGGCGATCAGGCCAAGGTCCACGATGCCGATGCCCAGTTCGGGATCAGCGGTCTTGTTCAGCAGTTCCAGCACTTCTTCTTCGGTCACCACGGTGGATGTTCCCCCTGGGATACAACGGGATCCGGAGAGGCACTTCCGTTTGGCCGGGTCCCATTCTCTTCCATGTTCCGACAACAGGCCTAGGCTCTTACATATTAATGGTGCCGAACAAATCAGCTGTTCGGGGAGAATACGGGGGGTCGGCCAGGCCGATCAGATCTTCTTCTTGCCCTCGAAGTGCTCCTTGATTATCTTGCGTTGACCCCTTCGGAGTATCTCGGAGACCGTCGCGGTGCTGACCCCGAAGATGCGGGCGAGCTCCCTGATGGAGATGCGCTTGGGATAGTCGTAGTAGCCCCTCTTGAAGGCGACCTCGACTATCTTGAGCTGACGGTCGGTGAGCCGCAGACCGTCGTCGATGGCGTTGCTGACCCGGACGAGTTCCACGTCGGAGCCGGTGGACTGCATCTCCCAGATCAGCTTGTCCAGGTCCTCGCGGTTGGAGAAGGCCACCTTCCACTCGATCCGCTTGTCCTCGGTGGTGTGGGCCGACAGGAGGAACACGTCCGAGGTGGCCAGGGAGACGCAGCCGGGGCAATCGCGGACCTCGACGATGGCCAGCAGGCGGCCCTTGTGCCGCTCGGTGATCTCCACGTTCACCACGTGGTCGAAGTCCTTGATGAACTCGATCACGGCGTCAGCGTCCTCCTCGCGGAGGTTGATCTCCACAAGGTCCTTGGTTATGCCTTCATCGGCCTGCACGGTGTCGATGAGAAGGACCCTGACCTGATGTTCCTTGGCCAGGTTGTAGATCCAAGAACAAGGCATGGCCAGCGATAGGAGTGCCTCCATCATACCCAACCGACTCCAGGGGCCGAAAGGTCGCTGGTTATTAATAAGCCTTCGGCAACTGGGGAGTGGCCATCGGACCCTGTGCCCGCCCTTCCCTAGACCCGGGGCGACCTCTGGATCTCCTGGAAGGCATTGTACTTCATCTTGAGGAGATTGAAGACGTCCTTGTTGTACTTGTACGGATACTTGAGACGACGATCACCCGTGTCGATGATCATCACGTCCCCCCGCAGGCCCTTCCTGACCTCCAGGGCCCTTATGTCCGAGAAGCGCAGGAACTTGACCTTGCCCTGGGGGTCGTAGCCGAGCTTGATACCGTTGGAGAATATCTCCCATCGCTCGAAGTCCCGTATCTTCCACAGCACGTTGGAGAGGTTCGAGACGATGAGCACGAGGAGGCCCGCCACCAACCCTATGAAGACCTCCCCGGTGATGAGGTAGAACACGAGCACGAACACGACGAGGGTGGCGAAGGTGTTGAGGAGCCAGTGGTCCATCAGGTTCTCCTTGAGCCGTTTCTTGAATGTGGAGTCGTCCTCCCGGTACACGGCGATGTCGCCACGACTCCGACGGCGGTCGAGGGCGGAGACCGTCTTGCCCTCCAACGACCCTGACCCCTCTCCTTCCGCCGACACGGGAATCCGCCTCCATGACCTCAAATGGCCCTCTTTCCCAACATTGTCTGGCAGTCTATTTAATTATACCGTGGATAGAATCTGGCGCCGAGAGGGAGATTCGAACTCCCGCGGCGGTTTCCCACCAAGAGCTGTCCGGTGCGAACACTTCGCAGCTCCAGGCTCTCGCCTTACCAGGCTGGGCCATCTCGGCACGAATTGCGGTGAGGGCGACTGCCGTATTTTATGTTTTGCCCAGGCCCGACCGCAGCACCTGTCGTTGTGCAGGACATCAAGGACGGTCCCTCCCCTTCACGTTCTTGGTGACGCGATGGGAGGCGAGGAAGGGAGCCATGGGAGGAACTCGACAGGGTCGGGCGCATCTGACCGTCGGCAAACGAATAAGGTACCACGCCCATCACAGCTGGTGGTAATCTGGTGAAATGGAACGTTCCGGACATGATAGGGGGCGAGGTCAAGCGTGGCGATTCCCGTGTCGACTTCACCGAGAGGTACTCGACGGGGGTCGTGAGCTTCGATTCCGTCCTCAAGGGCGGCGTCCCCGTGGGCTCCCTCGTCCTCATGCTCACCGACGAGGGTGCGGGAGCGTCCGAGTTCGCGTTCACCAGTGCGGCCAAGCTCTCCCTGGTCAGGGACAGGCCCGACATGAAGCAGTTCGCCTTCGGTGACTTCTACTCCCACATGCAGTTCCCCAAGCAGGTGACGTACGTGTCCATCTCGCGGGCGCGCACCGACGTGCAGCTCGAGATCGACGCGTCCTTCGACCCCAGCCTGTCAAACGCCTTCAAGCGCCACGTGCGCTTCATGGACTTCTCCCCGTCCTTCTTCCAAGGCTCCGGGGTCCCGGCCCACTGGCTGCAGATCGCCGACGCCCTGGAGGAGGAGTACGAGGACGAGGGCGACGACGACGCCCGATACTACGACCCCAGCGGGACGCTGATCATCGACGTGGTGGAGGAGGCCGCGAAGGACGGCATCGTGTACATCGACTCCCTCACGGACATGGTGATCAACAACAGGTTGGACGACCAGGAGATGATGATGATCCTCAAGGGGATGCGCCGGGTGCTCCACCAGTGGAGGGGCGTCATCTTCTTCATACTGCACAAGGGGGTCCTCCCACCCATGGAGGAGATCCGGTTCAAGGACTGCTTCGATGCGGTGATGAACTTCGAGTGGATCGTGTCCCCCAAAAGCTCGAAGCGTCAACGCTACCTCTACTTCGAGAAGTTCGCGGGGGTGCTGCCCATCCTCAACCGGGAGTCCATCGTCCGGTTCTCCACCGAGATCTCGTACGCCTCCGGATTCGTGGTGGTCAATGCCGAGAGGATAATGTGATCAGTCCTCGCCCCGCTGCTTTGCCCGCCTGAACAGGATGAACGCG
>JAUVEQ010000240.1 GCA_030594725.1 Methanobacteriota archaeon | reverse complement strand
CGTGGCGTGCTGGTCGGCACGGGGGATGAGCTGCACCTGGTCCTCGGCATCGACGATGCTGGGGAGGGGAAGGTCCGTATCGAGGTCACCGACGGTGTGGGTGTGGCCTTTCGGGAATGGGACCTCACTGTGACGATCCCGAACGAGCCCCCCTCGGTGGTCATGGACAGCCCCTTGGATGGCTCCAAGTGGTCAGAGGGCAAGGCCATCTCCCTGAGGGCCCTCGTCGACGACGAGGACGTGGATGGCCTCAACATCCGATGGTTCGTGGACGGCTCGCCCATCGGCACGGGAGCCGAGGGTGAGTTCATCCCCAACCGGGCCGGGACCCTCATCATCCAGGTCACGGTCTCCGACGGCGAGCACAGCGTGACCGAATCGGCGTCCATCCAGGTCACCGTACCCGAGGACCCGGGAGACGGGGACGTGATATCCGATGACACCCCGATGCTCATCCTCATCCTGGTCGTGGCCGTGATCATCGTCGTCCTCTTCATGATCCTTCGGGCGGGAGGGGACAAGGAGGAGGAGAAGGAGGAGGAGAAGGAGGAGGAGGAGAAGGAGGAGCCGAAGACCCCCAAGGAGTGATTCCTCCCCCATCCCGGGCTGGAGGCATCATGCTGACCGGTTCAATTGGGGGGCCCTCATGAGATATTTCCTCTTCAGAGGAACACCTGACCGTGGGGCATCCGTCATCGACAAGGGAACCGAAGGGTCTGGGGTGGACAGGCTGGGACCGTGGGGCCGACAGTGCGCCTGGCATCTCAAAAGGAGATCCGGTCGCCAGGATTGAGGATGACCACCTCGGTCGGGCACATGGACTCCACGGCCTCCTTGAAGGCAAAGGGGTCCTGCTCGACCAGTGGGAAGGTGTTGTAGTGCATCGGTATCACGATACGTGGGGCGATCATCTTGGTGGCCAGGGCCGCCTCCCTGATGCCCATGGTGAATCGGTCTCCGATGGGGAGGATGGCGATCTCGGGCTTGTACAGCTCTGCGATGAGCTCCATGTCCCTGAACAGGGCGGTGTCACCCGCGTGGTATACCACCTTGGACCCGTGCATGACGTAGCCAGCGGCCTCGCCGCCCTCGATCATGATCTTCTCCCCGGATATGCCGGAGCTGTGGATGGCGTGGGTCATCGAGAAACCGGTGTTCCTCACCTTGATGGTGGCGCCCTTGTTCATCGACTCCACATGAAGGTCCAGCTTCGCCAGGAACTGGGCTATCTCGTGGATGGCCACGATGACAGCGTTGGTCTTCCGGGCGATCTCGACGGTGTCGCCCACGTGGTCGCCATGGCCATGGGTCAGGGCGATGATGTCACATTTGACCTCGTCCCATCGCTTCGGTGCCATGGGATTGCCGGTGATGAAGGGGTCTAAGACCACGTGGTCCAGATCCTCGATCTCGAAGGCGCTGTGGCCCAGCCAGGTGACTTCCATCTTCCTACCTCCAGTTATCCAGGTCCAGATTGTGGCAGGTATTTTAAGACGTTTTCGGTCCACTTCTCCGCCGTGCAAATGGACGGTGGAGGTGGCCAGGGCCCCCCGTCTACATCCGGTCGCATATCTCCCTGTAGGTCTCCTCGGAGATCTCACCCCGGGCCAATCTGTCATCCAGCAGGACCAGCTTCTCCTTCCCGTCCAGCGGGGGTGCCTGGAGAATGGCGGCGGGTCCCGGGTGACCGTCCTGGATCCCGCCTATCTCCTCGGTGGGAGCGGCGGTGGTGTGGATGATCTCCACCCTGTGGTTGACAGGGGCCATCTGGGCCACGGCTCCCAGGGAGTACCAGTAAGAGGACATCCGCTCGAGGGCATCGCTCTCGTACTTGGCGTAGCTGTAGGCACCACCCACGACGGCCACGGGCCAAAGCAGCACGAGGGCGATACCTCCAGCCAGGATACCTTCGGTCGTCACATTCGCCTTCATCCTCAGCTCCACCACGGTGGTGCCGTTCATGTCCTTGACAGAGACGTTGACCTCCCTCTCAAGGCCCCACTTGCTGGCGGCCACGCCCCGGAACTGGCCAGGACCGGTCTCCATCACGGTGAAGCCAGCTGCGTTCCACCACTGGAAGGCATGGGTGTGGATGGTCATCGCGTTCACGCCTGGATACGTCTTGCTTTCCCATTTCTCGAACATGGGTTCACCTCTTGAAGGGGCCGACATCGGCTCCATTCCCATGTGAGACAAATTCCCCTTCATCTATATAACTAGCAACGGAACTTTGTGTCTAATGAGTCCGCGCGACCCCTTCCCGGATTCGGCGGGCGCCGTACCATCCAGTGACCTCAACTTCGCCATGTTTATTAAGGTCTGGTACCATAACTCCGTGGGATGCACATGTCAGAGATAACAGAGACCGAGCTACCCGGAATCGGGAAGCGGTTCAAGCTGAATCTCAGGAAGGGAGGCACGCTGACCGTGGTCGTCCGCCTGGATGGTGAACGGGATATCTATTACAGGGAGGTCGAGGAGGATGAGCCCACGGTCGTTTCCCTGACGGAGCTGGAGGCCAGAGAGGTCTCGTCCATTCTGGTCGGGACCTACTACAAGCTCAGCCCCCTCGAGATCTTCGAGGAGGCCATGGAGCACAAGGCTGGGCTGCACTCCGTGACCGTTCCCCGATCCACAACGGTGGACGGGGTGGCCATCAGTGAGTTGGACATCCGAAAGCGGACCGAGGCGTCCATCGTGGCCATAGTCAAGGATGACGGGACATCGATCCCCAACCCTGACCCCGGCACACCCATCGAGCACGATGACGTCCTGGTCGTGATCGGCACCCTCGAGGCCGTGGACCGCTTGAAGGCCCTGCTGGTCGAATGAACCATCGGGATCACGGGCCCTTCAGCGGGTCGTGGACCGGACCTACATTGACCAGGACCGGGTGAGAAGCGGTTGGAACTCCAGGACTTCGTAGCCCTGGCAGCGGTGTTCACCTTCGCCTTCCTGGGTGGATTCATCGCATGGAAGAGACGGCAGTCTCTAATCGTGGGCTACATCCTGGCGGGGTTGGCCCTTGGGACCGCCGCAGCCATGTGGACGCCCCTGGGCGACGCTCTGTTCTCGGACGTGGCCACTCGCCAGCTCTCCCCACCGGTCCAGGTGATATTCGACCTGGGGATCACATTCCTCATGTTCTTCATCGGGATGGAGATATCCCTACGTCGACTGTCCCAGGCGGGCCGCTCCGCCACCATAGTGGCGGTCACCGACACCGGCTTCAACCTCTTCGCGGGGGTGATTATAGGGACCATCATGGGTTGGGGATGGCAGGACATCTTCTTCCTGTCTGGCATCATCCTGATGAGCTCCCTGTCCGTTGCGGCCAAGGCCCTCATCGAGCTCAAGCGTCTGGACAACCGGGAGACGGAGTTCCTCCTCTCGGCAATGGTGGTGGAGGCCTTCATCGCCATGGTGCTTCTCACCCTCTCCACTTCGGTCATCGTGGTCACCGAGGAAAGCCCCCAGGGTGGAATAAGCGACATAGCCATTGCCGTCTCGATAGTCTACATCACCCTGCTGATCCTTGCCATGTTCGTCATCCCGAGGATGTCCCGGAAGATGGAACTGGTGAGGAACGAGGAGACATTCATCCTCCTGGTCCTGACCCTCATATTCTCGGCGGCGGCCCTTTCGTGGGGGTTCGGACTTCCCTTCATGATCGGCGCCTTCTTCATGGGAATAGCGTTCTCGGAGACGGCCCTCACGGAACGGCTGCGCACAAGGTTGATGTCCCTCCGGGACGCCTTCGCCGCGGCGTTCTTCGTAGCCTTCGGCATGATGATCGATCTGGAGCAGCTGTTCCAGACCGAGACCATCATCATGGTGCTCCTGGCAGTGGGCTTCATATTCCTCAACGAGATGATCTTCACGGCCTCCGTCAGCTTCTTCATGGGTCTGGGAAAGAGGGAGGTCATCAACATGGGGGCGGCCCTGCTGGGCAGGGGCGAGGACGCCATCCTGTTCGCCTCCGTCGGCGGAGGTCTCAAGGATGACGCCGGGAACCATCTCCTGCCCAACGGCATGAAGCTGTATCCCTTCGCTGGCGGGCTCTGCCTCATCATGAGCCTGCTCACACCGTGGGTCATGAAGTACTCCATCAGGATCGCCGACCGGATGGGTAAGGCGGTCCCTGAATGGCTCCGATTCGGAGGCGTCCTAGTGCAGAGGACCATGGCGGTGGAGCTGGCCCAGGACAGCCATCGCAAGCATGGCCACGCGGTGGCCGTCACCGTTACGCTCCTTGCCTTCTTCGGTTGCACCTTGGGGCTCGTGGCCACCTTCCAGCCCAAGGACTGGGACCTGCACTTCCAGTTGATGCTGGCGGGTCTGGTGGCATGGGGCCTGCTGGCATTCTCGCTCCGTTTCAGGATGCGCAAGTACCAAGAGGCGGTCAAGCTGTCGGGCCTGGACCTTCTCCTGAAGGACCGGCGGATGCTGATCGATTACGTGTCCAACTTCATCTCCATACTGCTCCTCATGGGATTGCTCATGGTCGGGGTGTCCCCCATCTACCTACCGGCTGCCCTGATCGTGGCGGCGGTGTTCATCACCGTAGAGCTCGTGATGACCTGGATGGTGCACAATCGAGCCGTGAGACCACCTGACCACCTCTCGGCCCAGCAGATGCTGGAACGGCAGGCCCGGGCGAGTGGTAAGAAGCTGAGGAAACGCCGGAGGGACAAGGGATGGTGACGGGGATGACGTTTATGATGGACATCGCTCTCCGGGCGGGAGTATCACGTACGTATTTGATGGGGGTTGCTTACCATGAGTAGTGGCTTCGAGGTCGACTTCATTGGACTGGCGCTTGTGTTCTTGGCAGCATTCTTGGGGGCTTTGATCGCCAACAGGCTCCGCCAGTCAATGATCGTCGGGTACATAGCCACGGGTCTCCTCCTTGGCATCATCGCCGTCCAGTTCCCCGACTCCATCGGCGACCACCTTTTCGATGAGCTGGAGACACGCACCATGCGGCCCTCCCTGGAGTTGATGGCGGACCTGGGTCTCACGTTCCTT
>JAUVEQ010000011.1 GCA_030594725.1 Methanobacteriota archaeon | reverse complement strand
TTGTGGGACGTCCAGCGGATTGATCTAGCCTCACAGGTCCACAGCAACCCTTATCAACAAAAAGCCCCCAACCCGGCCCGCCCAGCAGGAGGAGGCGAAGCACAATGCCACGCACCCCGCCCGAGATGTTCCGTATCAAGGTCGTAGAACCCATCATGCTCCACCCTCCCGAGGTCCGCGAGGCGAAGATCAAGGAAGCGGGATACAACGTGTTCCGCCTCTCCGCCGAGGACGTGTTCATCGACCTCCTCACGGACAGCGGCACCACCGCCATGTCCGCCAACCAATGGGGTGGCCTGATGATGGGGGACGAGTCGTACGCCCAGTGCCGGAACTACTTCACCCTGGCCGACTCCATCCGGGACGTCTTCGGCTTCGAGCACTTCGTGCCCACCCACCAGGGCCGTGCCGCCGAGAACGTGCTGTTCTCGACCATCTGCAAGCCCGGGGACATCGTCATCAACAACATGCACTTCGACACCACCCGGGCCAACGTGGAGGCCCAGGGGGCCGAGGCTCGCAACCTGCCAAGCCAGGAGCTGTTCGACCTGGAGTCGGACCACCCCTTCAAGGGCAACATGGACGTGGAAAAGCTGCGCCAGACCGTCGAGTACGTGGGCGCGGGACACATCCCGGCCATCTTCGTCACCATCACCAACAACTCCGGCGGCGGGCAGCCGGTGTCCATGGCGAACATCCGCGAGTCCAGCATCGTCGCCCGGGAGCACAACATCCCCATCTTCTTCGATGCCTGCCGCTTCGCCGAGAATGCCTGGTTCATCAAGCTCCGCGAGGAGGGTTATGCCGACAAGTCCATCCAGGAGATCGTCACCGAGATGTTCTCGTACGTGGACGGCGCCACCATGTCGGCCAAGAAGGACGGCATGGTCAACATCGGCGGCTTCCTGGCCGTCCGTGACCCCAAGCTCTTCGAGCGGGTGGCCCAGAAGCTCATCCTGGTGGAGGGTTTCCCCTCCTACGGCGGCCTGGCCGGCCGCGACCTGGAGGCCATGGCAATAGGCCTCCGGGAGGTCCTGGACGAGGACTACCTCTCCTATCGGTACCACCACACCAAGTTCCTGGCCGACGCCCTACAGGAGCGGGGCGTGCCCATCATGACCCCGGCGGGCGCCCACGCGGTCTACGTGGACGCCAAGCGGGCCCTCCCCCACATCCCCAGGGAGGAGTTCCCGGGGCAGGCCTTCACCGTGGAGATGTACCTGCGGGGAGGCGTGCGCGTCGTGGAGATCGGCTCCCTCATGTTCGCCGCCCCGGACCCGGGAACGGGCGAGATGAAGTTCCCCGAGATGGAGCTGGTCCGCCTTGCCCTGCCGAGGCGCGTCTACACCATCTCCCAGCTGGAGCACGTTGCCGACACCGCGGGCAAGATCCTGGAGCGCGCCGAGGAGATGGCGGGCTACAGGATCGTCAGCGCCCCCAAGATCCTGAGGCACTTCACGGCGGAGCTCGAGCCCTGCATCGGTTCGTGCGACAGCTAGTGTCGTTCGTTAGCGCCGCAGGTATCTGGCGGCCCCTAAGGTTTATTAGAAGCCAATCCATTTCCCCCACCCCTCTCGTAGAACCATTCTGGTGGGGAGAAGAGGAATAAGAGGTGTAGTGATGGTCAACAAATCAGTCCAGTTCAACATACCGATCGACGACATACCAAAGCAGTGGTACAACATATTACCGGACCTTCCAACGGAGTTCCCTCCGTACATCGACCCAGATGATGGCAAGCCCTCCCGGCTCGCGAACCTTCCCAAGCTGTTCGCAGGCGAGTGCCTGAAGCAGGAGTTCTCCGAGGACAGTTGGATCGACATCCCCGAGCCCGTGATGGACCTGTACCGTCAGGCGGGCCGACCACGCCCCCTCTTCCGCGCCCTGGCCCTGGAGGAGAAGCTGGGCACCCCGGCGAGGCTCTACTACAAGTCCGAGTTCTACTCCCCGACGGGCAGCCACAAGGTGAACACCGCCCTGGCCCAGGCGTACTACGCCAAGCAGCAGGGCATGGAGAGGATCACCACCGAGACGGGCGCCGGTCAGTGGGGCACTGCCCTGGCGTACGCATGCGCCGTCGTGGGCCTGGACGTCACCGTCTACTGGGTGCGCGCCGTCCACAGGTGGAAGAAGGAGCGCCTCCAGCTCATGAAGTTCTACGGTGCCGACGTCCATGCGTCACCCAGCCCGATGACCGCGGCTGGTAAGGCCCTCTACGACAAGGACCCCGATGATCCCGGCAGCCTGGCCATCGCAATCTCGGAGGGCCTCGAGGACGCCCTCAATGACGAAAAGGCCGTCTACACCCTGGGCTCGGTGCTCAACCACGTCATCCTCCACCAGACCATCATCGGCCTGGAGACCCAGAAGCAGTTCGAGCTTGCGGACGACTACCCCGACATCATGTTCTCGTGCCTGGGTGGCGGCAGCAACTTCGGCGGCTTCACCATCCCGTTCATGGGAGAGCGCCTCACCAAGGGCAAGGACATCAAGTTCGTCGCGGCCCAGTCCGAGGTCTCGCCCAACATGCAGGGCGAGTACGCGTACGACTTCGGCGACCACGCGGGCCTGACCCCGATGCTCAAGATGATGACCCTGGGTCACGAGACCCGGATGGAGCCCATCTACGGCGACGGCCTCCGGTACCACGGAGCCTCTCCGATCCTGAGCCTGCTGCGCCACGAGGGGTACATCGACACCGTCGCGTATCCCAAGGACGAGAAGCACGTGTTCCAGAACGCCCAGTTGTTCCTGCGGACCGAGGGATTCCTGCCCGCACCAGAGTCGGCCTACGGCGTCTGCGCCGCCATAGACGAGGCGAAGCGTTGCAAGGAGACCGGCGAGGAGAAGGTCATCGCCTTCAACGTCTCGGGCCACGGCTTCATGGACATGTACGGCTACGACAAGGTGCTGGGCCTCACGAAGGAGTAGGCCCCGTCAGTCGGTGGGTGCCGAGGCGGCCTCGACCCGCATCATGATGACGTCATGATAACCCGAGATGACCTGCCGCATCCCCGCGAGCCTCATGTCCAGTTCCCCGTCCCCGGTGTCCACCAGCAGGACGGGGACACTGCGGACCTTGTGGGGGGTCGCGACTATCATGAGGGCGGCCGGACCGCCCGCGGCCTCGAGGACGGCCGGGGAGATCTGCTGGTTGCCCCTGCCAAGGAGGAAACCCTGGGCCCCTATGGGGCTCATGATGATCCTCGCCCCCTCGCCCTTGCCTGTCGACAGCACCCGGAGCAGGTCCTCCTCGGAGGCGTCGGAGACCACCACCTCGCCCCCTCGAACGACGTCGACGCCCAGGGGCGTGTTGGGAACATCCAGCCTCCGGGCCACCGCCTCCACGGTCGTGCCGGCGCCGAGGATGGTAATGGGGTCTCCCTCCTCCTCCAGCAGCTCGACCACGTAGCGGGCGATGGCGTCCTGTACCTTGCTCTCGTCGCCCAGGGGCGTGACGTGCTTGGCGTCCTGGATGAGGGACAGCACCCGGAGCACGCGCATCGTCCCGAAGAGTGTGACCGCCAGCTGACCCCGACGGTAGGCCTCCTCGTCCACATCCACCACGTCCCCCTCGCCCACCTCGGATGTGCCCTCAAGGTGGGCTGCGATGATCTCCCCCGCGGCCTCTGGGCTGACGGCGAATATCCCGGAGAACATCTTGACACCGGCTGGAACGCCGACCACGGCGGCCTCGTCACCGATCTCCTCGAGCACGTCCCGGGCCGTGCCGTCCCCACCGCAGAACACGAGCAGGTCCACACCGGCGTCGAGCATCTTCCTGCACGCCCGGCGGGTGTCGTCGGGTCCGGTCTCCCTCTGGTCGGGAACATGGTAGGCGATGCTGAAGTCATCGCCCTCGAGGAGGCCAGCCTCGATGAGGATGTCGGCACCCATGTCGCCCGAGCACGTGAGCCACTGGATGGCCCGGGCCCTATCCCCCAGCTGGTCCAGGAACCTCAGGATGCAAGCGGGGGACACGGGCTCGGCACCCCTTCCCAGGGCCATGGTGAGCATGTCGGCCCCATCGGTGCCCTTGAGGCCGACGCGGCCTCCCATCCCCGCGACGGGATTGAGCACCAGGCCCACGATTGACCTTCCGTCTATCTCCTGTTCCTCCACGGGGGCACAGGAAGCTTCGGTCGGCGATAACCCTTTCCATCCTCCTTGCGATGGTTCCCCACCTCTGTTAGACACACGTATCATAAATTATAAATATGATGATTACCTATTACGAATTACATAATACGAAAATGGAGATATGACCGATGACAGACAAGCGGGATAATCGGCGTGGCGGGCGGTACGACCCCTTATCGGATGATTTCGATGAACAGCTGGAGAGGGACATCTCCGAGAGGGTCCACCAGAAACTGTCCAAGAAGATGGGGGCCCGGGGCAATGCCGTTATGACCAGGCTCAACGACGAGGACCTGAGCCGCCTGGATGCGCTGGTGGAGCTCGAGGTCTTCAGGAGCCGGTCCGAGGCGGTCGCGTTCTTCGTGCGCGAGGGCATGAAGGCCCGAGAGGACCTCTTCGCAGCCGTGATGCCGACGGTGGACAAGATCAGGGAGCTCAAGGCGCAGGCCAAGAGGTCGTTAGAGCAGGAACCCGGTGTCCCGGACCGACCCCAGGGCGAACAAGAGGAACGAGGGAGGTGAGACTTGCTATGATGGATGCATCCCAGAGGCTGATGGTGTGCAGCAGCTCTTACGTGGATATGAAGAAGGGCTGGCGCGTACTGAGGAAGTCCAACAAGCGGACCCTGTGGAAATAGGTCACCTATAGATCGCCCCTCCCACCCGGGAAGGCGAAAACTACATATCGCCTCGAGTCGAACCCTATAGCGGAGGGACCCGGGAGGATCCACCCGTATTGACCAAGCGAGACGGCAGGCTCAGCCGAGGGTCTGTCAGTGGGTCCAACCGAGGTCCTGGGAGGAGTGGCCGTGAAACAGTTCGATATCCAGCTTTCCAAGAAGCCCAGCGCCATAGCGGGGATCGCCGAGGCTCTCGCCCAGAACGGCGTGAGCATCCGTGGCATCTCATCGGAGACCACCGGCAACAACATCGTGGTCAAGATCATCACCGACGACGAGGCCACCACACGAGGGACCCTGGTCAAGAAGAAGGCCACCTTCTCCGAGAGGGAGGCCCTCTCGGTGGTGATCCACGACAGGCCCGGCGAGATCGCCAAGCTGACCAGGCGACTCGCCCGCCGGATGGTCCTCATCCAGAGCATATACATGCTCAGCCGGGAGGGCGGGATGACGGAGGTGGCCTTCACCGCCGACGACATGGAGAAGGCCCAGGCCGTGCTGAAGGCCTGGAAGGGTTGAGGTCCTCGTTCGCCTTTATGGGGTCGAAGGGGAGGCATCAAGCAATGTGGTCAGACACATCCACACCGCTCTCGCAGATGAGGAAGGACGTGGCCAAGTTCATAGACGACCGGGACTGGGGGCGCTACCATGCCCCGGTCAACGTGGCGTCAGCGGCAACCGTGGAGGCCGGGGAGCTCCTCGAGCTGTTCCAATGGCGCAGGTCGGGGGATCCCGTTCCCGAAGAGGTGGTGATGGAGGCGGGGTCCGAGCTGGCCGATGTCCTGCAATTCACCTTCTGCCTGGCGAACGCCGCCGACCTGGAGCTCCCATCGGATGACAGGACCTTCTCCCAGATCATGGCGGACGCGGGGCCCCGCGAGCTCGGCCCGAAGGAGGCCGCCGAGGAGGTCATGGTGGCCGCCAGCTTCGTCCTGATGGCGGCCAGGGCCTCCAGTACCACACGCGAGATCGTCGAGAGCCTGGGCGAGGGAGGGTCCGACGACGCCATTGCGGCCTCGATCACCCTTCTGCTGGAGGCCCTTGTGAAGTGCGCCGGATCGATGGAGCTGGACCTCTCGGCCGAGCTGTATGCCAAGAACAGGCTCAACGAGGAGCGCTTTCCCATCGGGACCCGGCCCGACGTGGGTTACTGATCACTTGTCGGGCACTATGGAGCTTATCATGAACCGCCCGTCCTTGAAGTGGAGCTGGTGGTACGACGTGGTGTGCTTGACCCCTCTCATCTTGACGACCCGCAGGCGGTTCTCGAAGTCCACGTCGTGGACCTCGTGGTGTCGCAGATGTATGATGCCATCCACGAGGAAGTCCTCGTCGTTGCGCCCGAAGAGTTCGGAACCCTGGGTCATCTCCGAGATCATCAGGGAGGTGGCGCCCAGCTTGTGGAACAGGTCCATCATGCCGAACAGGTCCCTCCTCGGGTTCTTCATGTCGGTCATGACCTCGATGAGCCCCAGACTGTCGAAGGCGATTATGTCCACCGGCTTGAACTTGTGGATCTCCATCAGCACCTCGGTGATGAAGTCGACCCAGGCCCCCGACTTGCCGTAGTCGTCGAGGCCCCCCCGGATCTTGGACACATCAACGAAGGTTATGATGTCCTGGACCAGGCTGATCTGGTAACCCATGGCCTCCATCTGGGCGTACAGGCTCTCCTCGCTCTGCTCGAGGGTGATGTAGACGCCGTGCTTCTTCTTGTGGGTGGCGTTGTTGTACAGTATAGAGAAGGTGAAGGTGGACTTCATGGTCCCCGCGGTGCCCGCGATGAGCACTGAATGGCCCCTGGGTATGCCCCCTTCCATCTTCTCATCCAGACCTTCCACGTACGTCTTGATGGGCTCGTATGGCATAGTTTTCCCTCCTCCCGGATGAGGCTAGCTAGGAAGTGTCCTCGGGCTATTTAAGGGCACCGAAGGTGGGCCTTGGGAGCCCCCGCCAGATGTTCCCGCATCCACCCTATTTGCCCTTGGTGAGGAACGCGTGCATGCCCTTGGCGGTCCGGTTGCCCTGGGCGATGGCCTCGATGACCGTGGCCGGACCCAGCTCGTCGTCGCCGCAGGCGAAGACACCGGGTCGGGTGGTCATGAAGTTCTTGTCCACCGCGAAGGTGTTCCAGCGGGTGAGGTCGATGCCAAGCTCCTCCGGGAGCCAATCCAGGATAGGCTCTTGGGAGATGGCCGGTATGATCCAGTCAAGGCCCACGTCGTACTCCGACTCCTCTATGGGGATGGGTCGGCGCCTGCCCGACGAGTCGGGCTCGCCCAGCTCCATCTTGATGAGCTGCACGCCGGAGAGCTTGCCATGCTCCTCGTAGATCTTGGTGGGATTGTGGAGGAACATGAACTCCACGCCCTCCTCCATCGACTCCACGATCTCGATGTCGGCCGCGGGCATCTGCTCCCGGGCACGACGGTAGATGCAGTACACCTTGTTGGCTCCCTCGCGGACCGCGGTGCGGACGCAGTCCATGGCCACGTTGCCTCCACCGACGACGCCGACGCGACGGCCGATGCGGACCTCCTCTCCCAGGTTCACGTCCTTGAGGAACTTGGTGGCGGACATAACGCCCTCGATGCGTTCCTCGCCGTCGAGACGCAGCTGCTTGGGTCGGTGGGCGCCCACGGCGAGCAGCACGGCGTCGTAATCCTCGAGGAGCTTCTCCAGGGTTATGTCCTTGCCGATGGAGACGTTGGTGTTGTATCTCACACCCTGCTCGCGGATCCAGTTGGTCTCCTTGTCCAGGTCCTCCGGCGGGAGCCGGTAGTCGGGGATGCCCACCCTGAGCATGCCACCCAGGACGGGCAGCTCCTCGAACACCTGCACCTCGTGACCCTTGACGGAAAGGCGGTAGGCCACTGTAAGGCCCGCGGGTCCCGAGCCCACGATGGCGACCCTCTTGCCAGTGGGTGGTTCCCGGACCACGTTGGAGTGGGTGTCGATGTACTTGTCGGACACGAAGCGCTTGAGCAGGCGTATCTGGATGGGTTCGCCGTTCTTTCCGCGGCGGCACACGTCCTGGCACGGGGCCGGGCATACGCGGCCCAGCGTCCCGGGCAGCGGCGCCCGGTCGATGATCGTCTCCAGCGAGCCCCGGAAGTCCATCTCCTTTATGAGCTTGACGTACTTGGGCACGTCGATGTTCGCAGGGCAGGTCATCCGGCACGGCGCATCGACGCAGTTGAGGCAGCGGTTCGCCTCGATGACGGCCTGCTCCTCCGTGAGGCCGGCGGCCACCTCCTCGTAGTTCGTCTTGCGGGTCATGGGTGGGAGGAATACCTCCTTCTGCGACTCCTTGGCGGCGGTGTTGCACACCTCGGTGCACTTGTAGCAACGGATGCACTCGCCGGCAGGGATGCGGTAATCGTAGGACTTCCTCTCGAGGAGCTCCTTGACATCATCGGGCAGGAAGTGGAAGTTGGTGTTGTACAGGGGGTCCGGGTTGTCGTCGGTGGCGCCGATGGCCTCCCTGACCTCGGGGTCCTGCAGCAGCTTGTAGCGGGTCTCCTCGACGATCTCGATGTCCATCGGGCACGCAACCTCGCACCTGCGGCACTCGATGCAGGTGTGGGGCTCTATGTACACACGGTGGAAGGCCAACCGGTCCAGGAGGGCAAGGAAGCCGCCCAGGGGGCAGTAGTACTTGCACCACATCCTGGGCTCGTAGGCGTAGGCGATGTAGCTGAAGCCCGCGAAGAAGAAGAGGGGCAACAGCATGAGCACCGGGATGCCCAGGAAGGCGGGTCCCGCAAGGCGGGCCGTGGCCCCGATGGGGCAGATGGCGCAGAAGAAGTACGAACCCAGGGCGAAGCTGGCGAGCACGAAGCCCAGCAGGAAGCCGTACTTGATGGTGCGGTCGCGAAGTGCGTTGACGATGTACGCGTCGGGCAGCTCCCTCTTCACCTTCTTGATGGCGCCAACTCCGTCCAGCCAGGTGCCGAAGGGGCATATCCAGCTGCAGAACGACCTGCCCATTATCAGGGTCAGGACGATCAGGATCCCGACGGAGACCGAAACGAGTATCAACGCGTTCGTGGCGGCGAACGCGAATTGCGAGCCGATGGCCACGGCGAAGAACTGGATCCCGTAGAAGGGGTCCAGGAAACAGAATGTCCCGATCGACATGTAGCGCAGGAATGCCAGCGGAAGTCCCACGAAGGCGACGACGAAGAAGACGAGCCTCACGGCAAGTCTGTAGTTCTGCTTGCCCACGGTCCAAGGTACCACCTGTGTCACCCCCCTCAGGTCAAGGCGTATATCGCCCCTCCACTGATCATTCCGCCGACGCAAGCACCGAACAGGGCCACGGGGTCCAACGAACCTCCGACGAAGGAGAAGGCGACCCACATGAGGGCTCCGCAGATGACCCCGGCACCCAAGAGGGTATAGAGGGACTTCCAGTCCATGCCGCGCGCCTCCTTCTCGTGGACGAGGCGCTCGGGGCCGTACTTGGGCTCCTCCACATCGGGAAGCCCCCTACCTTTCTTGTCAGCCATGCTTGTCACCTCCGTCATATCGCCCACATCGCGAGGCCCACCACCAGGCCGCCCATGAGCCCTCCGGCCTCGAACGGTTTGCGGCCCAGGGCCACGTTGAGCATTATCCCGCAGAGGAGTCCGGCGAAGATGAACACCGCCAAGAGGATGATCTTGGTCATTGGGTCCAATCCCATCCTATCAGCCTCCTATGGGTTGCACGACCAACGCGATCACCAGCGTGCAAACTCCGGTCGCGATCAGGATACCAGCACTCTGGGCCCTGGCCGAACGGCCTATCGGGAGACCCAGGTTCCCCTCCCCGATACCCCCGATGCCGCCGAGGGTAGAGGGGCCGCACGAGGCGGCCGCGTTCACGATGAAGCCCGCGACCAGCGCGGAGATCATCACCTGTGCTGCGTCAGATTCAAGGCCAAGGCCGTACGACACCGCCAGCGCCGATGCGAACAGGAACACGCCGAGCATGAGGGCCGCTGCAAGGATTCGGCCGCAGGGCATCGGCATGATGGTCGGTATGTTGGCCAGGATGACGGCCACTCCTACCCATCCGAGTATCGGGATGTCGGTGCCCGGGATGGTGACCCCGGCCAACCAGGAGAGGCCAGTGATGAGCACATCGAAACCACCCGCCAGGCCGAGGGCGCCGGCGATGAGGAAGCCAGCGGTCATGGCCATGATGGGATGGAGGATGAGACCCGCCATCAGGTCCTGGAGCTTTGCCTTGCCGATGATCATGATGACGATGGCCAGGAGGATGAGCACCGTCTGGATGGGCACACGGATGTAGGCCTGGAGCAGGATGATGATCACCAGCACGCCGATGAAGATCAGCAAGGTCAGTCGACCCCGGTCCATCCGTGCCTTCTCGTCGTCCCGGAAGGGGCTCATCAGGATGCGCTTTGCGATGTTGTCTGATGATGCGACGGTCATGGTGACATCCCCCCCGCGGGTCCGGCGGGCTTCGTGAACAGTTCCTTCTCCTTCTCGGCCGCCCTGCGTTCGGCCGCCTCCCGCTCCGCCTCCTCCTCAGCTAGGTCGGGCGGTACGGAGTATGTAACGAAGCGCATGACGAGGGCGCAGACGCCCGTCGCCAGGATGATGCCGATCTGCTGGGCGTCGCTCAGGGAGCCGGGCTCGAGCCGGGCCAACCCCTCGCCGATGGTGCCGATACCCCCGATGAGGGAGGGACCGCAGGACGCCGCTGCGTTCACGATGAAGGCGAACACCACCACGGACACCAGTCCGGGCATCATGAAGCTGCGGGCCACCCGCACCCCGAAGAACAGGGCCGCGGGCATCAATGCCGCCGCGAGGATGCGACCGCAGGGCATCGCGATTATGGTCGGTAGGTTGACCAGCAGGACCACCACGCCGACGATGCCGAAGACGGGGGCGCCGCTCTTGAACTTGATGGCCTCAAGCCTCTGGAGGCCATCCGCAGCAGCCTCGAAGGCGCCGGCCGCCTCGAGGGCGCCGGCCACCAGGAAGCCCGCGATGAGGGCTGTGATGGGGTGGATGATGATGGTCGCCGAGAGCTGGGACAGGTTGAACAGGGCCACGCTGTCATCGTACGTCGAACCGATGTACGCCAGCCCCATGATGATGAAGGTGGTCAGCAGCAGGGCGGGTTGCACGGGCAGTCGGTCCTGGGGGATGACCCCGAGCACCGAGGCGATGATGACACCGAAGAACAGCAGGAGGGAGATGGTCCCGACAATTGCGGCCGTGGGCGACA
The DNA here is from genome assembly GCA_030594725.1 of Methanobacteriota archaeon. Taxonomy (GTDB): domain Archaea; phylum Thermoplasmatota; class DTKX01; order DTKX01. The sequence goes on along the minus strand of JAUVEQ010000011.1, from coordinate 8,091 downwards.
TCTGGCCAGCCGAGGGCCCCTCCGGCGTCGTCACCTCGACCTCCAGGGTGTCCACGTTGTTGGAGGTGTTCGTATCGGCGGCGACGAACGCCTCTGCTCTCAAGGTCACCGTTCCCGTGTCGGTGGGCACCCAGAAGAAGCCAAAGGATCCCATGCCGGTGGTGTTGTTGAAGGAGAAGTCCTGGGTCCCGAGGACGTCGGCCCCGGCGGTCACCGTCAGCGTGCCGTTGGCCCACTCGCCGGCGGCCAGGCCGCCCACGTCGGTGATGTCCACGGACACGGTGATGTTGGAGCCCTTGATGGGGGTGTCGGTGTCGATAGAGAGCTCGACGCCGAGGTCCACCTCCGCCAACGCGGGGATGGAGAACACGGCCATTGCGAGGGCCAGCAGGACCAGGATGATGACCGTCCTTCTCATTCGGCCACCCCCTGCAAGGAGCATGCCTCGATCTCCTCGACCGTGGGGAGCGGGACATCATCGTTCTTGAGGCCCTTGCCCATCAGGTCGATGTAACGGCGGCCTATCCAGCGGTCGCCGATGCGGTGGAGCCCGATCTGGGAGCCCATCTTCACCCGGTCCATGCAGATCAGGCAGGGGCTGAGCTGCACGTCGATCAGCTCGCCCTCGTCGGACCTGACGGTGGCCGTCAGGTGGGACTTGCAGGACCTGATGGTGCCGCATTTGCAGTTCTCCTCCGCGGTCGCTATCTGGTCCTCGACGGCGACGATCCGCCCCTTCTTGTTGGGGGCGAACCACATCTTAGCGTCCATGAGGAGCAGGTAGAGACCGAACAGCAGCAGTGCGCAGATCACGAAGTCGTTGTACGTCATAAGTCGTCCACCCCCTCGTAGACATCCTTGAACATCATGGCCAGGTAGCTCTGGGGGGTGATGGAGCGCATGGAGCAGTCCTCGGTCTTCCGGAGGCCCTCGTCGATCTGGAGCTCGCAGAAGGGACACGCGGCAAGGACGATGTCCGCCTCGGTCCTCATGAGCTTTTTGATCTTCCGCTCCCGGATCTTGTAGGAGAGGTCCTTCTGGGACGCCCTCACGCCTCCGCCGGCGCCGCAGCACCTGTCGTGCTCCTCGCACTCCACCCAGGTCTGGTTGGGAAGGGCATTGACGATGGTTTCGTGCATCAGGTTGCAGTCCACGCCGAGGCCCCGGTCCAGGTGACACGGGTCGTGGGCCGTGACGGTGAGGGGCGGCAGGGGGTCCACCATGTCAGGGTGGAGGATCTCGCCGTTCTTGGCCAGGGAGTAGACCAGTTCCATGTAATGGTAGACCTTGATGCCCATCCGCTTGGCCTCGCCAGCGCTCAGCTGGGAACCGCATCCGGGACAGGCGCTGATCACGGTGTCGATGCCCAGCTTCTGGATGTTCAGCAGGTTGACGGTCCGCTGCTTGTCGCTGAGCCATTCGCCACCGGAACGCAGGATGGGTGAGCCGCAGCAGGACTCGTTGTCCATGGTGGTGTAGTCGAAACCGTACTTGTCAAGGATGAACCGTGCGGTGTAGCGCGAGCCCACCATCCTGCGGGTCATCACGCAGCCCTCGAAGATCAGGAACCTGCCCCACTGGGCGGTGGTCTTCTCCGCCTTCCACGGCGGGGCCTTCGGCGTTTCCTCGACGGCGGCATCGTCGGCCATCTCACGCCACCCCCTTGGGCTTGTCGCCTTCCTTGCCGATCTGGGACCCGACTATCTTGCCGTAACCGTCCAGCATCTTCTTGATGTTCTTCTTCTGGTCGTGGATGTTGGGCTTCTTGAGCGGCACCTCGTCAAGGGTGTTGTTGAAGTTGTCCACCATGTGGATGAGGTGCTTGTGGGCGGCCATCTGGCCCAGGTTGACCGAGGCGAGGATGGCCCGGAAGTGGTCCATGTCGTGCTTGACGTTGAGGCCACGGGGGCAGGCGTTCACGCAGGCCATGCAGGAGGTGCAGCTGAAGAGCATGAGCTCGGCCGCCTTCTCGTTGTGGCCCACGCGGGCGTACACCTGGATGCCCTTGGGGCCCATGTATGCGTCCTTGAGCACCGAACGCACAGGGCAATCGGCCACGCACTGCTGGCAGTCCATGCAGAGGATCGAGCTGTCGAAGCCCCGCTTGGACGCCCAGAGCATGATGATGATGGGTACGAAGGCCACGATGAAGCTGACAGCGGCGTAGACGTTGATCGAGTTGAAGAACTCGAGGGCCATTCAGATCCCCTCCTCAGTCTCGGGCCTGGTGATGAGGTCCTTGTTGACCGTCTTGCCCTCCCACCACGGGGCCTTCTCGACCCCGGACTTGAAGCCCATGTCGGTCAGTGGCACGAAGGCCTGGGACAGGGCCGAGGTGGGACACACCGCGTAGCACACCCCGCAAACGTCGAACCCGGGGCACTTGGACCTGGTGTCGTCGGTGAGCTGTGGCAACTGCCATCCCACGGACTTGATCGCCCTGAACGGGCACTCCGCGATGCAAACGCCGCATCGGGAGCAGGCCGCCAGGTAGGCATCCACGTCTATCTTGTTGACGGTCTCCGTGTCGAAGTGGCCGACGACGCCGGAGCCCGGTATCTGCCTTGGTCCGATGGTCTCGTGGTTCCCACGGCTTATGAACCAGCCAAGGAGGGCGGCAGCGCCCGCGGCCGCACCTACCTTCATGAAGTCACGCCTGGTGATGGGCATCTTCAGTCACCTCCGAAGATCACGGCGTTGTCACCCTTGTACGCCTGGATGACCCATTCGATCGTGTTGTAACCGCAGATGTGATGGCATCGTCCGCAGCCGATGCAGGTGTCGAAGGCCACTATCGGACCCTTCTTGGGCTTGTCGTCCTCTCCCTCGATGGTGCTGAAGGCGCCCTTCTCGATGGCATCCACCGGGCAGATGGTGCGGCAGGGCATCGAGCAGTGGACGCCCTCTTCGGACTTCTCGTAGTTGCCATCTCCGTCGTTGTCGAAGTGGAAGGCGCACGCCACCTCGTTGATGAGGGGCTGACCTCCGCTCTGGTATCCTATACCGATGTTCACGAAATCGGACTTGGTCGTACCCTCGCAGCCGGGGTTCGGACAGATCCAGTCGTCGGGCAGTTCGTCGAACCTTTGCTTCCTGCCATCGGTGACATCGTAGATGTAGCCACAGGTGGTGCAGTACCAGATGCCAAGCCTCTCGGCCTCGTCGAAGTACTCGATGTAGGGGATGCCGTAGGCGTTCTCCTCGTCACGCTTGGTGGCCCAGACCTTCCTGTAGCCCCGCTCCTGCTCCGCGTCCTGCAGCCCCGTCAGTACGTCCGCCTGGGCGGGACTTGCGCCCCTTGCTATCGCCAGACCGACGAACCCGGCAGCGCCGATGAGCCCGAGGTGCTTGATGAACCTCCTCTTGTCCTCGTCGGCCATCTACTTCCCCTCCCCGAACTCGCTGTTGACCTTGAGGTCCCGTATGTACACCCTGACGGGCAGGTCCACCGGGCATGTAGGCTCGCAATGACCGCAGAGGGGACAGAGGTAGGCCGCGTCCTTGGCCTTCATCTCCTCGATGCTGTAGAGGTCCTTGTCGGTGTACACCCCCACGGCGTCCTTCACGCGGAGGGTGATGTACCTGTCGGACTCCTTGTCCTTCCTTAACCGGATCACCACCTTCATGAGGGGGTCCATCTCGTTCAGGCGGTCGATGGTCAGGAACCTGTCGGACTGAAAATCGCCTATGGCACGGTTGTAGTTCTCGATCCTCACCCGAGAGATCATCTTCACATCCGGCTCGTTGGCCCTGGCTGCTATGAGGAATCCAGATGGGTCCCAACCGTAGGGGCAGTTCGTGGCGCATCGCCGGCACTCGTAGCAGTACATCGCGGAGGGGTACCCCGATATGGCGGACGATATCGAAAGACCGCCAAGGAAACCGCCCAGGGTGAGGAAGGCCGCCACGTTGAAGACCTTCCAACCTCCCGACATGAACTCTCGTCTTCTGATCTCAGGATTGGGGTCCTTTACCATCTGACCACCACCGAATTCACGACCTGTTACCGGGGCATCCTCATAGGGGGTCATATAGGTTATGCCCGGGGACCCCCGAAAAGGCTATCGGCCAGACCATGTCTGGCATGTCCTTTTTATACCCCCCGGTAAAAGTGTTAGGGAGCACCTAGGAACAGCGGGGAAAAAAGGGTAAGAACCGCCGCTAGGTCCGTCCCGCGGCCGTCGTTAGACCTCTCCCTCTTGGAGGAGTGCAAGGAGCAGGAAGAGGTAGCGGATGAACAGCATTCCCCCGATGAGCACCATCACGAGGGAACCGGTGACCCGGATGGATATCATCTTGTCCTGGGTCTCCACCCGGTCGATGTAGGCGGCGAAGCCCGCCGAGGCCATCACCATGGGGATGGTGGCTCCCAGGGCGAAGAGGAACATGGCAAGACCCCCCAGGAGGGCCGCGTTGAGGGTCCCCTCGGCCAGATTGGCCGCGGCGCCCCCCAGGATGGCGATCTCCAGGATGCTCACCTCGAGCATGCAGGTGAACCCTAGGATGGACCCCCAGACCAGCACGAAGGTCCGCTCCCCGCGACTGCTCGCTGGAACGAAGCGGAGCAACATGTTGGTGATAGACCTGGAGGCCTTGTGGGCCCGTTCGCTGGAGGGTCCCTCGCAATCTTCCGCCGCTCTAGCCTGGGCCAGGCTCGCCGGTGTCCCGCCCACAGCGCTCTGGCCGGAGGGTGTCCCCTCCATCGCCCTCTCTCGCTCCTTCCGCAGCTCGTCCTTTGCCTTCGCGGCCTTCACGAACATCCCGAGGCCCATGACCACGATGATGGCCCCTAGGACCATGTAGCCGACGACGTACATCCAGATCGCCGCGTCCTCGAATGCCGCCGAGGAGAATATGGCATAGCTCACGGCGCCCCATATGAAGCCGATGACGGTGAATATGACCAGCCTTGGAAGGCAGAGCAGCAGGCCGAACTTGGCACCGCCCCAGGCTCCCCTTGGCTTCTCCGCCAGGTACGGGAGCAGACCGGGGACGCATATGGACAGGCACACCGTCGTGCCCCTGATGAGGCCCCAGAAGAAGAGAGAGGCCAGTACGGCTACCAGCGCCCAGTCGGTCATCCAGGACCGTTAAGGCGCGGCCGTAGATGAAGGTTTTGTATGATGCCCCGTCGTAGGGTCATCCCAGAACGGATCGCCGATCGCCGTATCCATCTACTTCCTTCCACAGACGTAATTCTTTTATGGTACCGCATCACATACATTACGCCTGGCGACCGAGGGGGATGGTCCGATGGAATCAAGTAAGTATCAAAAAAGGGTCCTCAAGCTGCACAAGCAGCTCGAGGCAGGTAAGTTGAACGCGGCGTCGGCGGGGATGGCGAAGCTGTTCGGGGAGGACCTGGAACCGGACCAGCGGGTCGCCCTCATGTCCTTCCAGGTCAAGATGTTACGCATGGCCAAGAAGGAGGATGAGGCCCGTAAGATAGTGACCACCCAGAAGGCCTCGGTGGGCAAGATGGCCCCCTATCTGGCCGAGGCCATCAACATGACCCGCGACGGACAGTACGACGACTGCATACCCCGCCTGAAGGGCGCCCTCCAACGTGAGGAGCTGGCGGACAGGACGCCCGGCCTGTCCAACCTGTTCCCATCGGCCCGGAACATAGTCCACGCCCACCTGCTGTATTCCCTGGACGAACGGGCGTGCATGAAGGCCCTGAGCCGACCCACCGGGTTCCGCGGAGGCGAGGACAGGAAGCACATCCTCAAGTTCTGGTCGCTACCGGAGGCCTACTACTACCTGGACGTGAAACCCTGTCCCAAGTGCGGCGGCCACATCAAGGGCACCCGGACGGGGGAGCCGACGGGCGCCCAGCTGTGGACCCTCAAGTGCAACAGCTGCGCCCTGGAATGGAAACGGGTGTTCGCGGTGGTGCCGGCACAGGCTGGGCCACCCGGTTAGACCGTAGGCCGGTCCCTCAGAAGGTGATCCATCCCGCCGTGACGGCATTGTAGATGGTCCATGACCCGAGCAGCACGAGCATCAGCCCGCCCACCCTCCGGATCCCGGAGGTCATGAGGGGCGCGTCCCTCGCCACCCTGTCCGAGAACCATCCCGCGGCGCCAGCCACGATGATAAGGGGGCTGATGAGGGTCCCGAGGCCGAACACCAGGCCGAGGACGAGACCCATTGTGGCCGAGCCGATGGCTGCGGAGAAGACCAGCAGGGCAATGAGGGGAGGGCAGGGGATCAGGCCGATGAGCAGTCCCATCCCCACGGCCGAGAGCTCGCCTCCGTTCCCCTCCTTGGGGACGAGCCGGTACCTCATGCGATCGAAAAATGATGCATCCGGGCTGCAGCCACATCCAGCGGCAGGCGACCTCCTCCGTACCGCGATCCAGAGGCCGATGACCGCCACGGCCGCACCGAAGACGAGGGCACCCCACATGGCGTATGCGCCCTCCACCAGGAACTTGCCACCTGCCAGACCCACCACCAGGCCCAGCATTGCGTAGGTCATCACCCGGCCCCCGTTGAAGATGATGGAGAGCCACATGCCCCTCCGTGTGCCCCGGTCGGTCCCGATGATGTAACTGGCGATGAAGGGCGAGCACGTGAGGGTGCAGAAGGTGGCGCCGTAGATGATGCCGATGATGAGGGCGCTCATGACGGGCGACGCCGGATTGAAGTCCATCAGGCCCCACCCCCGTCGCCCGTGAGCATGTCCGCCGCTATCAGGGCCGCTCCCAACGCCACCACGACCTGGGGATGCCTGGGCACCACCACGGGGTGGCCCAGCTCCGCCTCGATGGCCGCCAGAAGGCCCTTGTTCTTGGCCGGACCGCCGTCGAAGACCACGACCCGGTCCATGCCCACCCTGCGGGCCATGGTGGTGACCCGGCTGGCTATGGACCTGTGGATGCCGGCGAGTATGTCGGCGGGGGCCTCCTTGCGTGCGATGAGGGAGACCACCTCGGACTGGGCGAAGACCACGCAGGTCGAATTGATGTTGACGGGCTTGGTGGACCCGAGGGCGATGTCCCCCAGGTCCTCGATGGGTATCTCCAGCAGGTCCGCGATGACCTCGAGGAACTTGCCAGTGCCCGCGGCGCACTTGTCGTTCATGACAAAATCGGCGATGACGCCGTCCTCATCGAGGGCGATGACCTTGCTGTCCTGACCACCGATGTCGATGATGGTCCTGACGGTGCCCTCGGAGGAGCCCAACCATGCCGCTCCCCGGGCGTTGGCGTTGATCTCGTTGACCGACTCGTCGGCCAGCTCCAGGGCCCGCCGTCCGTAGCCCGTGGCCACGATGTACTCGACGTCCTCCAGCTGGAGGCCGGCCTGGTCCAGGGACTCCTTGAGGGCCATCTCGCCCGCGCGCTCGGGGTCGGCTCCGGTGATGCGGGCGGTGGAGCCCGCGATCCTGCCGTCCACCAGGACAAGGGCCTTGGTGGCGGTGGAGCCCATGTCGACCCCGGCGGTCACGGTCACTGGCCGCCACCTCCGGCCGCAGGCCCCTCCATCTGGTCCATGGGGCTCTCCACCTCGATGCCCTCCAGGGGCTTGCCGTCGGGCAACTTGCCCTCCCGGATGATGTCCCGGGCGACGATAGCGGCCCCGATGGCCGCGCTCACCTGGGGGTTCTTGGGCACGTAGAGCTCGGCGCCAAGGAACTCCTCCAGGGCCTTCTTGACGCCCACGTTCCGGGCCGGGCCGCCGTCGAAGAAGACCACCTCCTCGACACCGATCTGCTTGACCATGTTGCCCACCCGCTCGGCCACCGACCGATGGATGCCCGCGACGATGTCCTTGACGGGCCTCCTCTGGGCGATGAGGGATATCACCTCGGACTCGGCCATGACGATGCAGGTGCTGGACAGCTCCACGGGATGCTCGGCACCCTCGCCTATCTCGCCCAGCTCCTCCAGGGGGACCCCGAGGACCTTGGCCATCTGCTCGAGGAACCGACCGGTTCCCGCGGCGCATTTGGTGTTCATGAGGAAGGTGTCCATGTCCCCCGCCTCGTCCAGCCGGATGACCTTGCTGTCCTGGCCGCCGATATCGATGACGGTCCGGACGGGGCCCCAGGGACTGCCCAGCCACTTGGCCGCCCGGGCCTTG
>JAUVEQ010000142.1 GCA_030594725.1 Methanobacteriota archaeon | reverse complement strand
CGGGGGCGCTCCACTCGGTCCAGGTATCGGTGCCCGAAACGAGGATGCTCATCTCCACGGTGGAGATGTCGACTCCAGAGCCCTCCGTGTCGCCATGGGGGTCGGTCACTATGCAGCTCAAGAACGCCACTGTCCCGCGGTTCCACTCGTTGACCGAGATGGGTTCCAGCGCGATATCCTGGACATCGATGCCGAAGGAGACGTGGGAGGACGTGGTGGGCCCGTTCCCCACCAGGTCGAACGCCCGCCACCGGATGGAGTGGCCGTCACCCTCTGGAAGGATCAGGATGGTCAGGCCCCTGTCGGCGGATCCGGCACCACCGTCCAGGATGAGGCGGGCGGAGGTCCATGGGCCCCACACCCCGGTGAGGGGGTCGTAGACCTGGAACTCCAGGGTGAACGGGTCCACGCCGACGCCGTCGTCATCCGTGACGTCGACCCAAGCCTCCACGGTGTTTTGGAGCAACCATTCACCGTCGGGGGGGGCCATCGATAGCCAAGAGGGTCCGCGACCGTCCACCTCCAGAGCCACACGGACCGGGGTCTGGGCCCCAGCACCGATCGGCAGGTCGACCTGCCCAATCGTTACGGTGACCGTTTCTCGGGCCAGCATCGGTACTAGCCAGTCTGCCGACCATTCGCCTCCGGAGTTCTGGACGGACCTCTTGACCTCCATTTCCTCCCAAAGCAACGAGATGGACACGGTACCCTCCGGTGGGTACACGTCGGTGGACCCCTTGTAGACGGTGGGTGGAACGGTCACGAAGAGCGCCTCGCCGCCACGGACCCACGATCCGGGTCCCAGGGGGCCCTGGTCGGCGGCGGTCAACATGACGGGCCCCGTGAGCTCCAGGTCGGTCGGCACCTCGAGCACCTCCTCGAAGACGAAGGCATGCATCTTCGTCTGGTCGTCCCTGACATCCACCCTGATGTCGATCGGGCCGTCGGTGGGGAAGGTCCATCGGAAGGACATGTCCACGCTGATCGCCCATGTCCTGTTCAGGATGTCCTTGGAGGAGGAGGACCACGCGATCGGGAACTGGGCATGGGTCATGGCCCCGCTCTCGAGCACGAACCTGTTGGTCTTCTGGGTCCACCGGAATGCGGTGTTCGCACCATCCGGGTCCACCGTCACGCGGACCCACTGTAGCGCATCCACGTGCCGGTCGTTCCAGACGATGATGGAGACACGCTCGGTGTCAAGTCCAGGGTAGTGCACGTCCCCGGGGCTGGGGGAGAGCAGGTTGCACGAGATCTCCAGGGGCCGGGCGCGGACCAGGCGGATGTTCCAGAACATGATGTCGTCCCTGTCGGTGGAGGAGGAACCCCAGCCCGTGACGATCTTGAGGGTATTGGTACCCGTCACGAGGATGCCCTCCTCGATGCTGACCTCTATCTCCACCTCGTCGTCCACGTCGTAGATGGACCCCGAGCCCATGGCGTACTCGTTGATATACCCTAGCAGCTGGCCGTTGACCCATAGCTTCACGTAGTCGATGGATACGTTGGGGGGCGGGACAAGGCCCCGGACCCACATCTTGATGGCCGGGTTCTCCACTTCCGCCGAGACCTGGAAGTCCTTCTCGTACTCCAGTCCCTCAGGGCTCTGAGGCTGGTACGTGGGCACCCAATGGTCCCCCAGATGATGGAAGTTCACATCGATCGATGTGATGATGTCGTCCTCACCCTCGGCACCCGCTCCGAGGGAGAGCGCCATGGCGAGGCCTGTCAGCAGGATGAGGGTGAACGATAACCTCCGTAGGAATTGTGCCATGGGACCCAATGTCTATGCTAAGGAAGGACGCGTTAAATACCTTACGCCTACGTTCATGTTGGCCTCCCCCCTCTTCGAGTCGGTACATGGAGCAGTATTCGGGACGATCGCGGGGTGGCCATCCTCTCCAACGGAGAGAAATCAGGACATAAGCCTTATAAACAGGTCAGCTCAATGGCTACCTCGGCAGTCTCAGGAGGGCCAAGGGATGCAGACCCGGGGCGATGTCCCCGATGCAGGGGAGGTGGCGCGCAAGAAGGCGCTGGCCTCCGCCATCGAGCTTTCTCGCCGAGGTATGTCCGAGCGGGCGCTGGAACGACTAGCCCCCCTGGTCGTCAAGGACCCGAAGGACGCGGATGCCTGGTCCGGCATCGGCATCGCCTGCATGCGGATGGGGGAGTACGAGGAGGCCGCAGATGCCCTCCGGAAGGCGGGGGAGCTGGAGCCTGGCAATTCATCCCACTGGTACAACCTCTCCATAGCAGCCGCCGAGCTCGGGGCGATAGATCTGGAGATATCCGCCCTCAAGAGGGCGGTGGAGGCCAACCCCAACAACGTGAACGCCTGGAACAACCTGGGCGTGGTGCTGCAGCTGGTCGCCCGCTACGAGGAGGCCGTTGACTGCTTCGACCGCGTCCTGCAGCTGGACCCCGAGGATGTCAGGGCGTGGAGCAACAAGGGCGTGGCCCACAGGCACATCGGGGAGCACGAAGAGGCCATGGAGGCGTACTCGAAGGCCCTCGAGCTGGACGTGGCCAACATCGATGCCCTCACGAACCGCGCGTTCCTCTTCCACGAGATGGGTCAATGCCACGAGGCCCTGGATGCCGTGAACGGCCTCCTTCGCCTGAGACCCAACGATGTGCCTGGATGGTACCTCCGTGCCGAGTGCCTCTCCGACATCGGTGACGTGGAGAAGGCCTGCGAGTCCCTGGACAGGGCGCTCTCGCTTGACCCCAACGCCGACGTGGTCTGGGCACTGAAGGAACGATTGCTGAAGGAGGCCACGTCAACCCCCGAGGGCATGCAGAACATGGTGGGACGTTACCAGGCGGAGGTCAAGGTCTCCCCCTTCAATTTCCAGGCGTGGCTCACCCTGGCCCTCCTGATGGAATGGTCGGGGGAGGACATTCTGGCGAAGGAGTACCTGGTCAAGGCACGGGACATCAACCCATACCTGACCAAGTCGTACATCGAGGAGGGCCGGATACTGAAACGGGAGGGCTCCTCGGAGACGGCCCTGGAGCTCTTCGACGTCGCCATCGGGATCAAGGCCGACAGCGAGGTGGCCCTGGAGGAGAGGGCGGGGACGCTGGAGGACCTGGGTCGCGATGACGAGGCGTTGGCCACATACCGCCGCATCATCACAATAAATCCCCAGAACTACGTTGCTTGGTCGAAGGTGGGAGTGCTGGTCCCCTCCGATGCGGAGGGCGGCGAGGTGGACCCCGCCTGGCTGGAGGAGGCCCTCGAGGGCGATCCCGACAACTACGCCCTCTGGACGTCAAAGGGTGCCCTGGCGGAGGAGGAGGGCCGACTGGACGAGGCGTTGGAGCACTACGAGAAGGCCCTCGAGCTGAACCCGGAGTACCGGGAGGCGAGGATGCGCCGGGGCGCGGTCCTCCTCAACACCGGAAGGGCCGAGGAGGCGATCGAGGACCTGGACCTCGCGCTGGAGGCGAAGGCGGAGCCCACCACACGCCTGATGCATGCCGTGGGACTGCTGGAGCTCGACAGGGTCGATGAGGCCATCAAGGCCCTCGACATGACGATCGCCGAGGTCCCGGACATGGTGGAGGCCCTGGTCAAGCGGGGCGAGGTGCTGTTCCAGACGGGTGACCTGGATGGATCGGCGAGGGACCTTGACCACGCGATCGAGGTCGACCCGGAGATGAAGGAGGCCTACAAGGCCAGGGGCCTGCTGAGGCTCCAGAGGGGCGACCTGGAGGCGGCCCTGGTCGATCTGGAGCGGGCGGCGGAGCTGGACCCCGAGGACCCTGAGATACACACCGTGATGGGCAACCTGCTGGCGGAGATGGACAGGATCGAGGAGGCCCTGGAGAGCCACGACAGGGCATTGGCCCTCCGTGACGACTGGGACGTGCTCTACATCAACCGTGGCAACACCCTCATCCTGGCCGGTCGCTACCGGGAGGCCGTCGTCTCCTACGACATGGCCCTCGAGGTCAATCCACAGAGCGAGCCGGCCCGGATAAACAAGGAGATCGCCTTGGAGGACGCCGGAGAGATGGAGGCCCTGGTGAACTTCCTCCGATCCGAGGTCGTGAGGGCCGGCAGGACGGCCGACCTCAGCCTGCGGCTGGGCAGCGCCCTCGAGGCGACAGCCGAGATAGGTCCCGCCCTGGCGGAGTACGACGAGGGTCTGGCAATCTCCGATCAGTCGGCGGAGCTCTGGGAGGCCAAGGCCCGACTCCTGCAGATGAGAGGCGAGGTCCAGGGGGCGATAGAGGCCTACGACCAGGCCCTGGCCCTCGACGACAGCATGCTCCACGCCCTCAACAACAGGGGCTCGGCACTCTACCTGCTGGGAAGGTACGAGGAGGCGGCCAAGGACTTCGAGAGGGCGAGGGAGCTCGACCCCGAGATGGTGGCCGCGCTGCAGAACCTGGGGCCCACCCTCTACCACCTGGAACGATACGACGAGGCCCTCGAGGTCCTGGACAAGGCATTGAAGTTGGACAGGACCAACGGCGAGGCATGGAACGACAGGGGGAACGTGCTGGGCAAGCTCGAGCGCTACGACGAAGCCCTGAAGTCGTACTCCAAGGCCCTCAAGCTGGAACCCCAGGGCGCCATGGCCTGGAGGAACATGGCCAACGCCCAGATGGACATAAAGAGGTACTCGGACGCCCTGTCGAGCTACGAGAGGGCCCTGACCCTGGACGGCACCTCTTCGGAGGCATGGGTGGGCAAGGCGAACGCCCTCGCAATGCTGGGGCGTCTCGATGATGCCATCGCCGCGTACCGCCAGGGACTCGAGCTCGAGCCCGGGTCCGCGGTCACGTGGAACAACCTTGGCTTCACCCTGGGCCAGATGGGCATCTTCGAAGAGGCCCTGGACTGCTTCGAGCAGGCCGTCGACCTGGACGACCACTACACCGAGGGTCACAAGAACCGGGGCAACGCGCTGCTCTCCCTCTACAGGATCGAGGAGGCGGAGCAGGCGTACAGGGAAGCCCTGGAGATCGACGAGGACGACCCGGAGCTCTGGGACCTCCTGGGCGGCTGTCTCCTCCAGGAGGCTCGGGCCGAGGAGGCACTGGCCGCGATAGAGCACGCCATCTCCCTGGACAAGGACGTCCCGAACTACTGGAACGACCTGGGCCTGGTCAAGAAGGCCATGGGGGACGTCGAGGGCGCGATTTCCGCCTTCGACAGGGCCAAGGACCTGGACAGTTCCTACGAGGAGCCTGTGCTCAACAAGGCCATGATCCATATCGATGCGGGGGACCACAAGAAGGCGGTTCCCCTCCTGGAGAAGGTCCTGAAGCTGGACCCGGACAACCAGGACGCCCTCTACGCCCTTGCCGACTCGCACCAGGTCCTGGGAGAGACGAAGAAGGCGAAGAAGTACTTCGAGAAGCTGGGCATGGTCCTGGAGGTCGAGGAGAAGCACTCTGGCGGCCGGGAGATCGATGACGAGGGGATCTCCGACGCCGTCAGGGCCGACCACAAGGCTCTGCGCCGGTTGTTCCCTCACAGGGGCAAGGGCCCCAAGCCCAACGGGAAGGGCTTGCCCAAGGGCAACTCGATGACGGTATTCCCCAAGCCCGAGGTCGAGGTGGAGGTGGAGACACCTCCGCCCGCGGATCAGGACGATGTTGGATCGGATGAGGAGCCCGTGGAGGCCGATGACATCCCGGAGCACATCTTCGATGATGATGGTGAGGTCGACGAGGATGAGGGGGACGTCCTGGAGGCAGAGCTCGAACCCGAGTCCGAGCCCGAGCCGGAACCGGAGTTGGAGCCCGAACCCGAACCGGAGCTGGAGCCCGAACCCGAACCGGAACCCGAACCGGAACCCGAACCGGAACCCGAACCGGAACCCGAGGTTGAGCCCGAGCCTGAGTTGTAGGTTGAGCCTGAGATCCTGCACCAGCCAGAACCAGAGATCCTGAATGAAACAGGACCCGATCTAGATCTTGGATCCGAACCTGAGCCGGAACCTGAGGTGGTCCCCGAGCCAGAACCCGAGCCGGAGCCTGAGCCGGAGCCAGAGCCGGAACCTGAGGTGGTTCCCGAGCCTGAACCCGAGCCGGAACCCTCCGAGCCACCCGAACCAGGAGAACCCCTCGAGCACCCGGGTCATGAGCACGAGATGGCAAAGCCATATGATTTCTACGACGCCATCGAGGACGACGGCTCAGAGCATCCTGTCGTTCCCCCGAAGCCGGAGTGATGAGGTCCCTCATCCTCCCATGAGCCCGAGACGTTTCACTTGCCTGAGCTCGCGCAAGGGATCCGACGGGATCCTCTTGACACACTCCGGTGGCCAGTCTTTGGACTTCGCCCGGTCCATGACCTCTTCAAGGGCATCCCTGGCGTGCTTGACGATACCCTCGTCCATCAACCCATCGGCGACCGCGGCCTCGAACTCGTCCTCGTCCTGCACGGTCCATGTGCCATCGGGGTACATGAAGAAGTCAAGGAACAGGTCCGTGGACGTTACCAGGGTCCACGTCTTCTGGACCGGTGTGATGATGTCGGTGTAGTAACCCTTGAACTCGAAGTCCCGGTCATAGCACCGGATCACGTTGTACCACTTCTCCCAGAAGTTGTAAGTGATACCCGCGAGGATGCCCTCGACGACCACCTTGCCATCGATCATGACGGGCTTGCCAAGGTTCGGGTCGTAGAAGGTGGAGACCATCACCTCGGTGTCCTGGTGGATCTTCCATTGCTTCCACCGGTGTACCCTATCTGGCAATCTCGTGAACTCGAGGGTGAGGCCTCGGCTAATGTCGTAGTCCTCGCCGAGGTCCATCGGGCGTTACACCACCTGCTCCGAGAGGACCCAAGCCAGCCCCAGCACTATCAGGGTGGTCAGGAAGATGACAGGCATGAACGGATATGCCGTCTCGGTCCCGAACGAACGCCAGATGGGTGCGGTCAGAAGGTCGATGATCTTGACCAGGATGTAGAAGATGATCACGCCGGCAGGACCCAGCAGGGCGGCTGCCGCCATCAGGGCCACCACATCCCCTGTCGCCAGGTGGAACATCACCCCCACACGTTCGTGGCACAGTACGGAGAAGATGATGATGAGTATCCACTTGGCCACGAACATGTTCATGTCCATCTTGTCCGTTCCCACCAAGTAGACGTCTATGATGAACAGGGATATGGCGATGATCGCCCAGACGGAGACGAACTCGGACTGGGCGGACATGCGTTTGAGGTCCGAAAGGGTGGCGACGCTATAGGAGCCCAGCAGGAACATCAGCCCGTATATCTGCAAGGGGTCCATCGTGAACTCTAACCACTGCTCGTATGCCATCTCGACCCTCCCTAGGCCTATATAGAGAAGAGGGATTTAAATACTTTAGTCGAAGGCGTGCCTCCCCCTGTTGGAAGGGTC
>JAUVEQ010000430.1 GCA_030594725.1 Methanobacteriota archaeon | reverse complement strand
CCCCGGTCCAAGAAGGCCAGGGTGGCCGCGGTGGCGACCATGTTCCTCGTCGTTGCCTTCAGCGCCGCCTTCGTGGCGATGAACAACGAGCCCGAGGACGACTTCGGCCAGTTCAACATGGGAGTCGAAAACTTCGACGATCGTGCGATGGACGGCGCGCCAATGGCTGAGGATGCGGGTGGTTTTGGTGGCGGGTTCAACCCCGTCGACGAATTAGATTGGAAGGGCGGTAGCGAAACCCCCCCACAGGCCCCAGGTGCCGATAATGGCTACACCGTGCCCACGAAACCTTCGATAACCCGCCAGTTCTTCCCCGAGACCTGGGCCTGGATCCCCGTCCTGCCCACCGGCGATGACGGAACGGCCACCATCGACCTGGTGGCTCCTGACTCCATTACGTCTTGGGACGTGGGCGTCATCGCCTCGACCAAGGACGCCAAGGTGGGTGTCGGACATCAGAACATCACGGTCTTCCAGGAGTTCTTCATAGAGCCGGACCTTCCGGCAAAGGCCTTCCTGGGAGACACGTTCCCCCTGAAGGTCCAGGTCTACAACTACGGTGAGCCCACCGATGTGGAGGTCACCCTCGAGACCGCCGACTGGTACGACATAGCCGGCGACAGCGTGGACTCCGTCTTCCTGACCACCGGCGAGGTGAGCAACGTGGAGTTCACCATAGAGCTCACGAAGGTGGGCGTCCACGACCTGGAGGTCACCGGAGAGAGCATGTCCTTCATCGACAACGTCATCAAGCCCCTGCGGGTCAAGCCCGTGGGCCAGAAGGTCACCGACCTCAACCAGGGTCGGCTGAGCAGCGGTGACGACATCACCTACGACCTGACCCTGCTACCCGAGCTCATCGAGAACTCGGAGAATGCATGGGTCAAGCTCCAGGGAGGCGTCGAGGCGGCCATCCTCGAGGGTGCCGACTCCTACATCCACTTCGTCAGCGGCTGCGGCGAGCAGTCCTTGTCGACCCTTTCCATCGATGTTCTGGCCTTCCGGACCGTCCGGGAGGGCGACCTCGATGAGGCCAGGCTGCTCGAGTTGGAGATGATCGTCAACCAGGGTATCAACCACGAGCTCCAGTACCTGCTGAACGCCAAGAACGGCGAGGGTCGTGGCATCGTGTGGTTCTCCGATGACCAGGACGTGCACATCTGGCTCACGTCATGGGGCGTGATCACCTTCAAGGACGCCCAGCTGGCAGGCTTCACCGTCGATGACAAGATCATCACGGACATGCAGGACTGGCTCCTGAGCCAGCAGAAGAGCGACGGCAGCTGGGAGTTCCCCTCCTGGGGCCTGTACGAGTTCAACAATCCCAAGCTCGAGCAGAAGCGCGTGGCGACCACCGCCTACGTGGCCCACTCGTTGCTCTACTCCGGCATATCCTCCGATGACGACGCCATCAAGGATGCGGTGGACTACATAGAGGCCAACATCGAGAAGACGGACAACTGGGACGACCCCTACGTCCTCGCCCTGGCCCTCAAGGTCCTGGCGACCGCCGGGGAGGGCAGGTCCACCCTGGCAGTGGACATAGCCGACCAGCTACATGAGCTTCGACAGGAGGACAACGGCACCGTCTACTGGGGCACCACCACGAACATGATCTCCAACGACCACTTCGATGGGGTCGAGATGTGGGACATGGGGCGACACAACCCCGGGTTCAACATAGAGGCCACCGGGTACGCGGCCCAGGCCCTGCACCTGGTCGGTCGCCACGGCAACGACGTGGACGGCGCCATCAAGTACCTGCTGGACCACCGGTCATCCCTGGGCGGTTACTTCTCGACCCAGGATACCGTCGTGGCCTTCCAGACCATCTACGAGGTCTCCACCAAGCAGGCTCCCGTGGACATCGAGGTCGAGATCCTCGTCAATGGAGAGCTGGCCTGGACCCAGACCATGGACGAGACCAACCGCGACCTCACTTACCTGTTCGATCTCCGTCCCTTGCTGGAGGACCCGACGACCCCGGTGCGTCTCCGGGCCTCCGGTGAGGGCTTCGTCATGTTCCAGGTCTTCCTGGAGCAATGGATCCCATGGGGCGACGCCCCATCCGAGGAGCCACTCATGCTGGAGATGTACTGGGACGACGTCACTCCCGAGATCGGCGTGTGGGAGACCATCAACGTGGACGTGACCAACAACAGGGAGTTCTCGATGCAGATGGCGCTCGTCGAGCTGGTGGCCCCCGTCGGGATGGTGTTCAACACCGAGGCCCTCGAGGCCCTCCTGGAGATGGAGAAGGTCGACAACGTGGAGTTCGAGGACGATATGGTAAGGATATACATAGTCGACCTCGAGAGCGACGAGACCATCCACTTCGAGTACGAGGTACAGGGGACCGTGGAGGCCAGCGTGACCGTTGCGGGCAACCGCGTCTTCGATATGTACAACGCCCTGGTAGAGATGGAAGTGGCACCCTTCAAGATCGATATCGGCCTATAGGGTCGAGATCCTCCCTCCACCCCCCCCCCCATGGGGGGGCCCCCCCCGGCGGCCCCCCCCCCAAACGGGGGGGAGGGTGGTTTAAAGCACGCCCCCC
>JAUVEQ010000088.1 GCA_030594725.1 Methanobacteriota archaeon | reverse complement strand
GGACTGAGATATGGCAATGGCCGCGATAGTGGCTGCTGGCCTCACCCGATGGGGCGTTCGAAAGGCCACGTGGAAGGAGCTGGTACAGGAGGCTGGAAAGGCACTCTTCGACAGCGTGGAGAACCTGGACCGGAAGGACATTGACGCCCTATTCGTGGGTGCGGCCGATCCGGAGCGGTTCGTGTTCCAGGCCCACACCGCACCCATGGTGGCCGAGCAGCTGGGCCTCAGCCCCAGGACGATAATGCGGACAGAGATGGCCTGCGCATCGGGTCAGATGGCCATCAAGACCGCGGCCGCCCACGTGGCGGCAGGCGTCTCCGAGGTAGCCCTGGTAATGGGCGTGGAGAAGATGAACGCCGCTCCCATGGCAGAGAGCCAGACCAGCATGGCCTGTGTCCTTGATCGCGAATGGGACGGCGTCCATGGTGGCTCGGCGCCACCGTTCTTCGCCATGGTGGCCCAGAGGCACATGCACGAGTACGGCACCACCCGCGAGCAGATGGCGATGGTCTCCCAGAAGAACCACCACTTCTCGACGACCAACCCCTACGCCCACTTCCAGAAGGAGTTCTCCATCGAGAGGATCCTGGGCTCTCTCGTCGTCGCACCGCCCCTGACGCTCCTGGACTGTTCGGGCATCACGGACGGTGCTGCCGCCGTGCTCATCACCAGTCCCGAGCGTGCCGTGGAGTTCACTGACCAGGCGGCCCACATCAAGGGCTTCGGCCAGGGCGTCCAGGGCAACAACGTGACGAACCTGGGCGACCTCACCAAATGGCCACCCCTCACAATGGCCGCGGAGGAGGCATACCGGGCCGCCCGCATAGGCCCCGAGGACCTGGACTTCGCGGAGCTCCACGACTGCTTCACGATATCCGAGATCATCGAGTACGAGGCCATCGGCCTCTGCCCAAGGGGCGAGGGAGGCAAGTACATCGAGAACGGCCAATCGGACATGGGGGGCAAGGTCCCGTGCAACACCCGGGGGGGCCTACTTGGCACCGGGCATCCCCTGGGCGCCACCGGGGTCGGCCAGGCCGTCGAGGTGCTGTGGCAGTTCCAGTCGAGGGTGCCGGAGGAGAGGAACGTGACCGGGGCCGAGGTGGCGCTCTGTCACAACCTCTCCGGGGCGGCCAATGCCCACCACATCACCATCTACGGGAGGGATGCCTGATGGTGGAGAAGGACTGCGTGCCCTTCATCCTCGACTTCCTTCCACAGGAGGGTCCGGACGACACCCGGATCCATAAGTTCTACGACCACCTGCGGGAGGGAAGGCTCACCACCACCAGGTGTTCCTCGTGCGGCGAGATACTGTGGCAGCCCCGGGTGGTCTGCCCCCACTGCAACGCCGACACCATGGAGTGGATCGACCTTCCAAAGGAGGGCACCATCTATGCCCACACGGCCATGGTGCTGGGAGCACCACTGGGCTTCGAGAAAGACCTTCCATTCGTGATCGCCATCGTTAGACTGGACATGGGGGAGCTGGGTCACATGGACCTCTTCACCCGCGTCGATGACGCGAAGTACGAGGACCTGGCCATCGGTGACAAGCTGTGGTTCAAGACCCACGATTGCGGGGACGGTCGTGTGTTCTTCAGGTTCACGAATGTGGTACCGGATTGAAGATGAGAGGAACATCACCATCATCTAGACAGGAGCGATGAAAGTATGTCCGAAAGGGAGCAGATCATCGCTAGGATCGAAGCGCTGAGAGCCGAGGTTGCGGAGCTCGAGAGCAATATCCCTGCCCATTCGACATCGATCAGTCACGTTGCCCAGATAGAGGAATTGGAGGATGAGATCGAGGAGCTGGAGCGAGTACTGAACTCCCTCATGTGACCTCTTTCTCTTCCGAAGGAGGCTCCTGGTCCACCTCGGATGCTCCATCCCTGCCCAGTTTCCTATCCATTCTCCTCTCGAGAGCCATGATCCGCTTGTATAGCTTCGCGTTCCCGGCGGTGATCTTCTCGGCGACTCTCTCCTGCCGCTTCTCGATCACGTTAACCCCGACGATCCCGATGGCCGTCACGAAGATCGTCACACCAATAAGGACGTACAACGCCACTACGACTCGCTGGAAGTCCGTATCGGGCGTGACGTCCCCGTATCCCACCGTCGAAAGGGTGACCACAGAGAAGTAGAAGGCCTCGGCCCAGGATATGTCCATGAGCCATCGGAACAATATGCTCCCGATTAATATGAGTGCAGCACCCATCCCGATGGCCACAGATACCTGGCCTTTCACTTGTCCGGCGCTCTTTCTAACCCTTCCCCACATCTCGATACACCTCCCACAGCCTCATGGACCAGTTACATGTGCTGATTGTCCTATCTAGCTTTCGCTACCTCATATGAAAATGGCCGGCCCTTGGGGGCCAGCTACTCGATTTTCTGCTCCCCCTTGGCCATGAAGCCGCTAATGATCAGAAGGATACCCAAGATCGTCACGAGAAGCCCGATGATGAATATGAGGGTCTTCGCGGTCCCATCGGGCCAGGCGATGCAGATTATACCGAAGGCGATGCCGACGAGGCCGAAGACTGCGTGCACGCCCTTGCCGGTGACCTCCTCGTACTTGCGTACCTTGAGTGCCCACATCAGGTTGATCGTACCGACTATGATCGCCCAAGCACCTATCAGGAACAGGACCACCCTCGCCGTCACGTCTGGCCAAACCAGTATGATGGACCCGAGGATGATGCTGATGATACCACCGATCAACAGAACGACCCACATCGGGTCATCTGCCCTGACCACTATCGAGCCGATCACTAGGAAGATACCCTCAACGAGTATCAATGCACCGAACAACAGGATGATTATGGCCAAGGTGATATCTGGATAAATCATCGCTATGATACCCAGTATAAGGAGTAGGATACCTCGAACCACCATCTCCCACCATGGTCTTGCCATGATCATCTTGTCGATCGATTTCGCCTTTTCAAGCTCTGCCTCAGTTATAGTCTCCCCTCCCATTTTGAAATCCTCCTTGAATTGTATTCTCCTATGTTATCTTACTTTATCTACATTTTTGCGTTCTTTCGTTCGAAGATGTCGCTAGCTTGACCTTCCTCAGTTCTATTTATCCCTTGACATGAAGCCAACGACCATGAGTTGGATACCGAAGAATATCGCGAAGAACCCGATTATCAAGATCAGGGTTATGGCGGTGGCACCGGGCCACAGGAATGCCATGAAGCCGAACATGATGGCGATCAGGCCACCGACGACCATTAGGCCGCGCCGAGTGCCGTCTTCCTGCTTCGCCTGACCGGAGTAAGCTATCTGGGTGATACCGACAACGATGGCCCATGCACCGATGAGCCAGAGGAGTACCACGGCAGTGACACCGGGCCATGAGATGGCAAGGATGCCGATGATGAAGCTGAAGAGACCGCTAATGAACATCAGCGACCAGCTGGGGTCCTCCTTCTTCACCGAGAAGGCCGCGACCATCTGGAAGAGCCCTTCCACGAAGATGAATACCCCGAAGATGAGGATCAAGGCCCACAGGCTGATATCAGGCCAGGCGATGGCTATGATACCGAATATCATGATGAATAGGCCACGAAGGACCAGTTCCCACCAGGGCCTGTTGAGCATGAGCTCCCTCATGGTTTTCATGGGGTCTTGGACTGGCGATTCTAAGGATTCACCTGTCATACTACCCGCCTCCCGGTATAGTCATGGAGACACCTCATGTTATTTATTCTTTACCCGAACCCGTTAGGTTAATCCATAAATTCCCAAGTTCTTTTTAAATCATTCCATTTCAATTTGCGATATCATTCTCATGCGATTTGTTGTGTTATCGCAAACATTGATTACTTCCCCCTACAATCCCCCACATCCCGTTCCAAGGTTAGGGAGAGAGCAGAATGAGGCCGAGCGACATCCGGAAGGTATGCGTCCTGGGAGCAGGGACCATGGGCGCTGGCATTGCACAGAGGGCCGCACAGTCGGGTTACCAGGTCACACTTCGCGACATAGAGGACCGCTTCGTCCAGGGCGGCCTTGACAACATCCGGAAGACCCTGGAGGAGGGCGTCCGCCGCAAGAAGGTCACCCAGGAGCAGTCCGAGACCATCCTCGGCGCCATCCATGGCACTACGGACATGGCCGAGGCCGTAGAGGGCGCCCAGCTGGTCATCGAGGCTATCTTCGAGGACATGGATATCAAGCGCCAGGTGTTCGAGGAGCTGGACAAGCTGTGCCCCCCCGAGACCATTCTGGTCAGCAACACCTCCTCCCTTAGCGTCACCGAGATGGCCAAGATCACATCCAGGGGCCCGAACTTCGCAGGACTCCACTACTTCTACCCGGCTGCCATCAACCGCCTTCTCGAGGTCATCGCGGGAGACGAGACCTCAGAGGATACCATGGACCTCCTCATGGACCTGGGACGGATCATGGGCAAGGTCCCGATAAGGTGCAAGGACTCTCCAGGCTTCATCGTCAATCGCTACTTCGTCCCCTACCTCAACGAGGCATGCCGCCTGGTCGACGAGAAGGTCGCGAACATCCCGGAGGTGGAGGCAGCGGCCTGCGAGGCCTTCGGCATCGGCATGGGACCCTTCGCCCTGATGAACGCCACCGGCATCCCCATCGCCTACCATTCCCAGTGCTCCCTCCACGACGCCCTGGGAGAGGCGTACGCCCCTTCGCCCCTGCTCAAGGCCCAGTTCGAGAAGGAGGAGAAGTGGGACCTGGAGGGTGATGTGGACCCCGCCGCCAAGGAGGTGGCGTCGAAACGACTGCTCGGTGTGGAGTTCGCCGTGGCCTCGCAATTGATAGAGGAGGGCGTTTGCACCACCGAGGACGCCGACCTGGGTGCCACGATAGGCCTCCGTTGGGCCAACGGGCCGTTCGTCATGATGAACCAGATCGGGACCAAGGAGGCACGATACCTGGTGGGAGCGTGGATCCAGACACTTCCCGAGACCGCGAGGTTCCCGATGCCCCGTCCCCTGGAGGAGCTGGCCGCAGGGGATGCGAATTGGTCCGTGTCCACCGTCGTAACCGAGACCGAAGGACCCGTTGCCATACTCAGGGTGAGCCGTCCCGCGGCCCTCAATGCCCTCAACACCGATGTCCTGGAGGATCTCGGAGAGGCGTTGGAGGCCGTGGAGGCCGACCCGTCCCTCAGGGTTGCGATCATCACCGGGGAGGGAAACGCCTTCGTTGCGGGGGCGGACATCAAGGAGATGGTCACCAAGACCCCCCTGGAGGCCCGTGCGTTCACCCAGCTCGGACACCGGGTGTTCCGCCGCATCGAGGAGATGGACACCATCGTCATCGCCGCTATCAACGGCTACGCCCTGGGTGGAGGCATGGAGATGGCGCTGGCATGCGACATCATCCTGGCCTCGGAGAAGGCCCGGGTCGGCCTGCCCGAGGTGGGCCTGGGCATCCACCCCGGCTTCGGGGGGACCCAGCGCCTTCCGCGGCTGGTGGGACGGTGGAAGGCCAAGGAGCTGATCCTCACCGCCCAGCAGCTCTCCGCGAAGGAAGCAAAGGCCATCGGCCTGCTGAACGAGGTCTATCCCTCCGACATGTTGATGGAGAAGGCAAAGGCGATGGCCCACAGGATCGCCGGCATGGGCCCCGTGGCGATAAAACTCGCCAAGCACGCCGTGAACAGGGGCGTCGAGATCGACCTGGACACCGCCTTGAACTACGAGGTGGAGTCCGTGAGCCTCTGTTTCGCCTCCGAGGACCGGGTGGAGGGCCTCCAGGCCTTCATCGACCGGCGCAAGCCCGAGTTCAAGGGCAGGTAGGTACAGCATCATGGCGAGGCCCATAGACATCCATGCCCACCTGTACTGCGCCGAGGCGCTGGAGGCTTACGGGGAGCCATACCGGGCGGCGGGTCGCTACTTCGGCAGGTCCAAGGCCGCCCATCACCACGGCAGGGCCGACGACCCCATTCCGATAGAGGACACCGCCCTCCTCTCCAGGGCACTGGGCATCGAAAAGGCCATAATACTCAACCTGGAGGCTATGACCGCCCGGGGTTGCGGGATGGACAACATGCGCATACTGGAGCTTTGCGCGCCCTACGACGACGTGCTCGCGGTCTTCGCCGCCGTCGACCCCCACCGTGGAGAGGTCGCCGCCGAGGAGCTGAGCCGAGCCGTCGAGGCGGGTTGCATCGGCCTCAAGCTCCACCCCGGCTACCAGGACTTCTACCCGGACGACCTGGAATCGGCACGGGCGGTCTACAGGACGGCCCAGGACCTGGGGGTCCCGATCCTCTTCCACTCGGGAACTACCCGGCTACAGCCCTCTTACATCAGGCCCTGCAGACCGGTCCACCTTGACAAGGTGGCCGTGGACTTCCCGGACCTCAGGATAGTCATGTCCCACGTGGGCTATCCATGGGTCGACGAGGCCATCCAGGTGGCGTGGCGGAATCCCAACGTCTACATCGACCTGGCGGGCATTCTCCCCCGGTACTACCCGCCCCAGGTGTGGCATTACCTCCAGATGCGGGACCTCCGGGAGCGCGTGCTGTTCGGTTCGGACTATCCCATGCTGAGGCCGGACGCATGGCTCGAGGCCTGGGAGGAGTTCGACACCTACTTCTGCCCCCTATGCAACCGGGAGGAGAGCATCGACCCTGCCTTCAAGGAGGCTGTGGTGTCCGCGAACGCGGCAAGGATGCTCGCGGGACTGCTTTGAGCCCAACTCCACCGGTCGGGCCCGTCTATCTGTCCTTCCACACGGGACCACGTTTTTGCAGGAACGCTGCCAACCCCTCGTGGGCGTCCTCGGTCTCCATCAGTTCATCCATGTAGATCCTCTCAACAACTGATAGGGCCTCGTCGAAGGGTCGACCCATGGATTCGGTGACGGACCTCTTGGTCAGCTGAAGTACGGGCGCGCTGAGGCTCGCCAGCTTCGCAACGTACCCATCCACCCTGTCATCGAACTCCTCGATGGTGTACACCTGGTTCACGAGCCCTATGCGATGGGCCTCGTCGGCCCGGATGATGTCCCCGGTCAGCACAAGTTCGAGGGCCTTTCCCCGTCCCACAAGGTGAGGGAGCGCCATCGCCGCGATGGGAGGGAAGACCCCCACCTGGATCTCGGGCTGACCGAACTTGGCCTTCTCGGATGCGAGCAAGATGTCGCAGAACAAGGCGACCTCGCAACCACCGCCCAGTGCAGCTCCCTTCACCGCGGCAACGATGGGAGCATGGATACGCGTCATGTTGCGGAAGATGTCGTGGAAGATCCTGATCATATCCTCCACCTTGTCCTCGGTGTGGTCCGAGATGTCCACACCCGCGGAGAACGCCTTTCCCTCTGCCCGGATCACAAGGGCCTTGAGGGTGGTGTCACCCACCAACCCCTTCAGGGCCTCGTTCATCTCCTCCATCATGGCGATGTCGAGGACGTTGAGCGGTGGCTTGTCCAGTGTCAGGGTGGCGATGCCGCCCTCCCTATCGAGCTTGATGGTCTCATAGTTGGCCATTTCCTTCACCCACATTCCGCACCGGAGAAGGGCCGGGGGAGCTGAAATAATTTCTCTTTATCTCACCTGGGCTTAATCCGGATGTGGTCGGTCTCCTGGAAGAGGAACGGAACATCGAGGTCAAGACGCGCGTAGACCTCCCGGGGGATGCCGATGTCCGCAATCCACAGCTGGTCCACCGTTTCGATCATTTTCTCCTTGGGAAGGCCCAGGGTTAGGACTGCCGAATGCCTGAAGGCGGTGGGGTGGAAGATACCGGTATCCAGGTCGAGACCCGAGGGTACATCGAGGGAGACCACCGGGGCCCGCATGGCGAGGGCCTCTGACAGCAGCTCGTCTATCCTGCCACGTGGGGGACCAACGGCGTTGTAGCCAAGGAGGGCATCCACCAGGACCTCGGCCCGGTGACCGACGTGATCGTGCTCAGGTACACCCATGGCACGGAGGGCCGATAGCTGTCTGGCGGGGACATCCCCCAGCTCCTCCGTGGCTAGGACCACGTCGACCTCCAGACCCTTGTTGTGCAGGTACCTGGCGGCCACGAGGCCGCCTCCACCGTTGTTCCCCTTGCCTACCAGGACGGACACCTTCGGGCCACCGTGGAGCTCGATGACCAGCCCGGCAAGGATACGACCGGCGTTCTCCATCATCTGGGGGAGGGATATGTCGAACTCCTCGACCATGAGGCGGTCGACCTCGCGCATCTGCTCTACTGTGACCGAGGGTATCTCCATCTCAACCCTCCGAGGTAGAGGGTGCCGCTTCAGGTTCCGTTGCCTCGGGAGGTTTCCTGACGGTCAGGGCCAGGAATGCTGGAAGTACCACGACGGCGGCGATGAAGGCCATCGCGATCATGAGGGCGGTGAGGAAACCGAACTTGGAGAAAATCGTCATCGGAGAGAATCCGATGATCAGGAATCCGATGAAGGTGGAGCCCGCGGGGTCGCTGGAGGCCTCGTAGGACTGTTCCATCGTCCCGAATACCACGAACATCATGCCCGTGACCAGAAGGACGACGACCACGAAGACCCCTGCATGCTTAGAAAGGCCATCGGCCATGCTATCATAGAAAGACATTCTATCCCTACCGTCGTTGAGATAGCTATCACTCGTGTATATCCTTTATGGTCGACACGAGCCCCCGATGTTCTCGCAAAACCATTATCCAAGGAAGTCGATTATCCACCGGCCCACGATGACCTCGCCGGACCGCGTCCCAGAGGTGGAGAGGCTTCCCCGAGAGGAGCTGCTGAAGGAGCAGCACCATTCCCTACTCGCCCAACTTGCGTTCCTACGAAAGCGTTCGCCCTTCTATCATAGATTGTTGGCGGAACATCTCACCGGCGCGAGTGGCCAGATACCCATGGAGGATCTACCTCTCACAACAAGGATGGACCTCGTCTCAGCCCAGCGCGATATCCCTCCGTGGGGTGGCGTTCTCGCTGTCCCGACCGATGACTGCTCGATCCTGGGATTCACCAATGCGATCGCCTCGGGCATGGAGGGCTACCCCGAGCTCCTCCTCGCGGCCACGGCCGGTGACATGCGCAGGCGGGTGGCCATCGCTGCAAGGGCCTTCGCCATGGGGGGCGCCACCGCATCGGATCGCACTGCGATTATCGGGGAGGTGGCCCGAAGCATCCTTCACCAC